>CAIKBP010000135.1 GCA_903825695.1 uncultured Verrucomicrobiota bacterium | reverse complement strand
TCGCGAGCTTTCTCCATCGCCTTCGGATCGTAGGCGCGAATGCGGGCGCCCTCTTTATGTAGTAAACGTATTACTTCCAGCGATGGCGCGGACCGCATCTCGTCGGTGTTCGGTTTGAATGCCAGACCCAGCACGGCAATCGTTTTATCCCGCACAATCCACAGCGTCTCGTGAATTTTTTTCACGAAACGTTCGATCTGCTCCGCGTTGATGTGTTGGACTTCCTTCAAGAGGCGGAAATCGCAACCGAGTTGTTCGGCGATGTGGATAAAGGCGCTGAGATCCTTGGGAAAACAAGAGCCTCCGTAGCCGAGTCCGGCATTGAGGAAAGCGCGGCCGATTCGTTTGTCCAGCCCCATGCCGTGCGCCACGTCTTCAACATTGGCCCCTGATGCTTCACAAATAAATGAGACGCCGTTGATGTATGAAATCTTCAACGCAAGGAAAGAGTTGCAGGCATGTTTGATCAGTTCCGCGGAATTGATGTCGGTGATAATTATCGGCGCATTAAATGGTGCATACACTTCTTTCATCTTCGCCACCGGCCGGTCGCTTCCTACACCGATCACGATACGATCGGGCTGCATTAAGTCCTGCACCGCGCAGCCTTCGCGAAGGAATTCGGGATTGCTGACGACGTCGAAGTCCGCCTTGTGGCGATTGTATCTTCTAATTACCTGTGCGACTTTTTCGCCCGTCTTCACCGGCACGGTGGATTTGTCCACGATGATTTTGTACTCGGTAATTGTACCGGCGATTTCGCGCGCGACCTTCTCTACAAAACTCATATCCACCGAGCCGTCAGGCTGCGGCGGGGTTGGCACGGCGATAAAAACGACCTCGGCATGGTTTACGCCCTCGGCGATCTTGCTCGTGAAACGCAGCCGCTTCGCGATGACGTTCTTCTTGATGATCGGTTCAAGTTCCGGCTCGTAGATGGGGATCTTACCACTTTCGAGCAGCGCGACTTTCTTAAGATCGTTGTCCACGCAAACGACGTCATGGCCGGCCTCGGCGAAGCAGGCGCCTGTAGTCAGACCGACGTATCCCGTTCCGATAATTGCGATCTTCACCATTGTTAGGATCCTCCAATCCCGATTCGACTGAGTGGCAAGCCCAAGCCCGGAAACGCCCGCAACGACACGGCGAAGAAGACCGTTATTTCGTTACTGCCTGTACCCCGCTGGTTGCGTCTCAGGCCGTACGTGATCAGCCAGTCGTGTGTTTCCTGGCGCAGGGCGTATTCTTGTTCTTCCCACGCGCCGCCACGCATGTCGAACCGTTGGTACATTTGCGCCGTCCAGTGCCGATCCAAGCGCACGGCGGTATCCAGAGACACCAGATTGCTGTCATTGCGCAAGAACAGCGTTCCAAGCCCGACGGTCCAGCGATCGGTATCCATCACCCGGATCGCCGTATTTAGCTCCCGCAGCGTGTCGGCGCGCAGATCATACCGCGTAAACACGTCCATCGATAAATATTTCACCGGTCGCAACCGCAATGTACTGAACAGATCGGAAAAACTATGTTCGTCCTGATTCTTCTCGATGCGCCAGTCAGTCCAGTTCTCCAACTCCACCAGATCCCATGGCCGCCCGTCGCGTTGCGTCTGCAGTTTCTGACGCAGGCCGAATCGAACTGTGTTCTCTTTCGTGATATCGTCAATCGAATTGAACTCTGGAAAGTCGAGCGGCGAATAGCGTGTCAATATCAGCTTGTCGCCACCCTTCAGCGTCGTGCTGCGAACTGTGTCAAATTGGAACAAATCGTTTGTCCCTTTGTTCGGCGTCGGAATCCACTGGTACTCGGCAAACGGCTGCAGGATGTGGCGCAGTCCATCCACTTGGAGTGCATCACACTTCACATCGTTCCACGTCCGCGAGATTTTGAATGAGGTTTCAGCACCGAGATCGAACACGAACCGCCGTACCCCATTGGTGACCGCCACCGCCTCGGGTGCGCGACTGTAATAAGTGTACCGGGCGCCAGCGTGCGGGACCAACGACAGCCAGCCGCCGAATGTCTGCGGCATCACGATCTGGTGAAACGTGTCCATGCGGATCGCGTTACCCACGAAGCTCAAATCGTTCGTGGCGCCGGGGTCCATATTGTACTCGCCCACGCTACTTTCGCCTTCGTAGAAGAAGGGGGTCGATCCGATCCGCGTGCGATTAACGGCCCATTTCGCCTCCGGCATTTGTTCCACACCGGTAAAGAAATCATTGTTGTTCAACTGCGGCCGGGCGAGCAGCGACAAAGTGTAGTTCGGGCCACGCTTCGTGATATCCGCGACGGAATCCGGCTGGCGGTCGTGTTGGAAATCATCGAGAAAAAAGTCTTCGAGGACATATGGGTCACTGAGCTTGTTGAGATTAACGGTCAAGGTAAGGTCGTCGGGGAAATACTGTTTGTGCAACCACTGGAAGCGGTACCGACTTGTGGGGACGTCGACGCCCGTAATTTTGTCCGCTTTCGGCGTGGTCATTGGCTCGCTATCGCTAATGAAGTATCCGCCCAACTTCCCTTGTCCTTCGGGGCTGACTTGATAGCTCAGATCCAGACCGCCGCCGACGCCGCGGCGGGTGCGTTCATCCAGATGCACTCCGACTGCCGTGTTGGTGGTCAATTGCCATCGTGTGCTGCTCAACAAAAAGAATCCCTGATCGGAATTCACACCCAGCGTGACGGCGAACGGCGGTTCGCCACTGTGCGGCGTAAAACTGAATACGGGGAACCAAAAGATCGGCACCTCGCCCAGTTTCATGACCACGTTCTCCATCTCGATACGGCCATCGGGCCAGATTTCGGCATGCGTTGCCTCGAGCCGGTAATGGGGTGGCTGAAGGTCGCATGTGGACAATGCGGCCTGCGTGGTCAGATAATGGTTGGTCCCAACCTCGCTGACCGAATCAATCCATAGAATAACTCCATCTGCAAACCCTCGCACATGCTCCGCACGCATCTCCGAGGAGTCGAAATTGTAGTACACGGCCGGTGCAGTCCATTCCCGCCCCTCGCGCGTCAGCCGAGCATGGCCTTCGGCCCACGCTTCATGTGTCTGACGGTTATAGCGAACGCGGTCGGCCTGCAGCACGGCATTCTTGTAGTGAATCACCACATTGCCTTCGCCGTAGGCCATGCTGCTGGTCTGGTCGAACTGCAACTGTTTCGCGTCGATCGTCGCCGGCTCCCCGCCCCTTACGCCCTCGCTATGGGCAGACGGTTCCACACCCCGGGCCGCGGACGCCGATGCGGCCAGGGCGAACACGAGAATCCAACGCTGGAATCTGCCTCCCTTAGTCATAGGACGAGCGGCACGCTATCATAATGAGCAATTACTCAGCAACACCAAAGCCGCTGCAATTTTCGCCATTTCAGCGACAGGCGATGACTTCGATTTCAACAAGCGCGTCCTTGGGCAACCGCGTGACCTGTACCGCGGAGCGCGCTGGCGGCGCTTGTGGGAAGAACCGCGCATAGACGCCGTTCATCTCGGTAAAGTGGTTGAGATCGGTGAGATACACAGTTGTCTTTACCACGTTGGCGAGATCGAGATTCTGCGAGCGCAGCAACGTACGAATGTTCTCCAGGACGCGGGTCGTCTGTCCGGCGATGCCACCCGCGACCATGTTGTCGGTTGTAGGGTCGAGCGGGATTTGTCCCGCGCAAAACAAAAAATCCCCAGCCCACACCGCTTGCGAGTATGGCCCGACCGCTTTCGGAGCGGCGTCAGCAACCACGATCCGCCGATGCATTTTTCTTTCTTCCCCGACTGCTCTTCGCGGCACTGGCGCGCCAGTATAGCCAAGCCGCGGCAATAAACAATGCGACATCGCGCGCCAGCGTCAACGCATCAATCCTGCCGGCCTCGATTGTTCCAAAGCACCCGCACCGGATATCAAGCCCGCGCGCCAATGCCTGCCCAATTGCGATCAGAAAAATGCCCATCAACCCGGTGATCACCAGCGTGCTGCCCGGCAAGCAGATGCCCATCACCATCAGAATGCCGGCAAGCGTCTCGACCCACGGCAATGTGATCGCCACAAAGTTTACCAACACCTGCGGCAGCAGCCGGTAGTTTGCCACATCGCCGGCAAACTGGGTTGGGTTGAAGATTTTTATCACGCCGGCATAGACGAAAAGCCCACCAATAAACAGGCGCAACGCGAAGCTGAAGAACCTGGTGAGCAATGACAAGCGCACGGTCATGGTTCTGCCCCTATCGTAGTGGAGAACCCCGCCTTGCGCCATGTCGTCCAGCCGTTGACCAGTATGCGCACATGGTTGTACCCATGTTCGTGCAACATAGTCATCAGACGGTGGCTCAAATCGCACTGTTCGCCGTCGCAGTAGACGACGATTTCCGAATCCGGGCTCAGCGCGGTCGCCACTTTTGGAAAAAACTGATCAAACTTCTCGACCGGCAGATTTTGCGCCAGCGCAATGTGGCCTGCGATATAATCCGCGGGCGTCCGTGCGTCCATGAAAAATGCTGTACCTGAGTCCCACAATTTCTTTGCCTCGACCAGCGGAATCTTGTCTTGGTCGTGAAGCTGCGGCTCCGGCGGACGGATGAACGGGATACCCTTCGGCAAAATGGCGTTGGCAAGTAAACCCATTATCGTGCCGATAAGCACGAGGACCACTGCTTGCAACAGTGCGCGCTGCATGTCAGGGGCAACCCAAGTAAGCCTGTCTTGTCACGGTTTATCAGGGTGGGCAGATGGCAGTGCACGGACCGGCACTCTCCGTAACGGCAATACTTGAATTACAACGGGTAT
>CAIKBP010000134.1 GCA_903825695.1 uncultured Verrucomicrobiota bacterium | reverse complement strand
TACTGCACCCCGTACACGGGGTATTTCTTGTGGCGAATCCCCAAAACAAGACTTACGATGCACCCTACGGTTTGTGCCGGCTCTTCCGCCAATTGGCCCGGTGCTTCACAATCCAATCCAGCAATGCGCGGTCGAACCCGATGTCATAACCCGCCTTCTCGCTTTCCAGCCATTTGTGACGCAATATCTCCCCCCGTTCGGCGAGAAACTCCCTGTACAACGGCGAGTTCATCATCGCTCCGCCAGCGTCAGTTTGCGCTTCCTCTTTCTCTTTCACCGTCACCACCATTCGTCGTAAGCGACGCCAACCCAGCCGCTTTCCACCTGTCACAATAACGACTGCAGTGCCAAAATGCAACTGCCAAGTGACTTATCGGCGACGACCGCGCGTCACCGACCAGCGCTTTTAACACGGGCGTATTCCGCCGTCTGACGGATGATTTCATCCAGCGATTTCGTTGGTTGCCACCCCGTCAGGAGCCGGATCTTCTCAATGCTCGGAACACGACGCCGCATGTCTTCGAAGTCTTTCGCGTACACTTCGTCGTATGGGATGAATTGTAGTTCCGACCGGCTTTTCGTGAACGATTTCACCCGTTGCGCAAGTTCCAGGATGGTCACTTCTTCCGTGCTGCCAACGTTATAAATCTGCCCAACGGCCTGCGGATATCGCGGCAAAGCCACCAGCGCCTGCACCACATCACTCACGTGACAGAAACACCGCGACTGTTTCCCGTCGCCATGGATGACAATCGGCTCACCGCGCAAAGCGGCCTGCACGAACCGCGGCACCACCATCCCGTACTGTCCTGTTTGGCGCGGCCCAACAGTGTTGAACAGCCGCACGATATAAACGGGCAACTCTTTCTCCCGCCAGTACGCCAACGCCAGAAACTCATCCAGCAACTTCGAGCAGGCGTACCCCCACCGTGCAAACTTCGGCGGCCCAATCAACAAATCGTCGTCCTCGCGGAATGACGCTTTATCGCTTTTGCCGTACACTTCCGACGTTGACGTGACCAATACACTCACGCCGCGTTTCGCCGCTGCCGTCAGCACATTCTCCGCGCCGCGCACGTTGTCCTCAAGCGTATGGACCGGTCGGCGCACCACCAACTCAACGCCAACTGCCGCAGCGAGGTGATAGACGAAATCGGCCTTCGCCACCAACCGCGTCACCGCGACCTCGTCCTGCACTGAGCCTTCGGTGAACCGGAATTGTTTGTGTCCGCGTAACGCCGCTAGATTGTCGAGCGAACCCGTGCTGAGATCGTCGAGGACGGAGACCTCCTTGCCCTCCGCCATCAATGCCTCGGCCAGGTGCGAGCCGATGAATCCGGCCCCGCCCGTGATGAGAACCTTCTGCATGTTGCGAGTATAAGAACCGCGGCGCAAAAACCAATCAGGAAAAAACGTTCGCTGCATCGATTTCACTGGAATTGGCGAAGGACGGAATCTATACAGACGGTCGTGAACATCGTCAGAACGCTCATCGGTCTGATTGTGGCCGGCGTCTGTTGTGCTCACGTAGCGTCGGGAGGCGACGAAGACGTCCCGCTGCAAAGCCAGTACAACCTCAAGGTTGTGCCGTTTGATGGACTAAGCGAGCGCTATGTGTCGCGGCAGGGCGACATAGCCTTGAATCTCGAGCCCGTAAAGTGGGAACACTGCGAATCCACGCATTTCATTTTCCACACCGAAGTGGGTTTTTCAGTTACCCAGCTCGTCAGTGCAGCCGAATGGTCTTACGCAGACATCAAACAGGATCTTGGTATCACACAGGATTCGTTCGAGCGCAAATGCCACCTCTATGTGTTCCTTAACCAACAGACATGGCGAAAATTTGCTGGTGACGGCAAAATGGACGCATGGACGGGCGGCTGGTGCACGGGACGCGAGCTATTCTTCTGCTCGCGTCCACACTTTAAGTTTCAGGGTACAACCCTGCCGCACGAACTGACCCATCTTATGCTCCACCGGTTCGTGGGGGGCGACATCCCGCTGTGGCTCAACGAAGGACTTGCTGAATTTGAAGGCATCCGTGTCTACCGCGCCTATCTGAAGGCGCGCCATTATGCCCTCACCAATATCTCAGACCATTTGAGCCGGGACAAATACATCCCACTGAAAGACCTGACCGGCGCCATTGATTATCCGAAATCCAAGGATGAGGTCGTGGCGTTCTACATCGAGTCGCAGCGGCTGGTGAGTTTCCTCTACTACCAAAATGGCGGCATGACACCCATGATGAAACTAGTCAAACTGCAGAGCGAAGGTGCGCGATTCGAGTCCGCCTGGCGAGACGTTTACGGCAGCAGCTACACGGACCTGCAGACGTTCGAGAACAAGTTTATCGCCTATCTGACCAAGGCAAAAGATTGATCGGTCCGCCCGTGCCCGCTGTTCTCCGTGCCATAGACCGGGCTTGACATATTCGTCTAGGCGAATATGATTGCTGGAATGAAACGCATCCAAATTCTGGGAATGGGTTGTGCGAAATGCAGCACACTGGCAGCCAACGCGGAAGCGGCAGCCAAGGAGCTTGGCATCGCGTATGAACTCGAAAAGATCACCGATCTGAATCGTATTATGATATTCGGTGTGATGTCGACGCCCGCGCTGGTCGTGGATGGCGTCGTGAAAGTCGCCAGCAAGGTGCCATCGTCAAAGGAAATTAAATCGTTCCTCGCCTGAGGGACGCCAAGAGGAGAAAAACCATGACTGGAAAGATCACTTATGTCTGCAGTGTCACGGCTATCATGATCGTGGTGGCGGCCAACGCGGTTTCGGCTGACATCGCCGCCAGTAACGCGACGACTGCCGCCGCGACACAAGCGCAGAAACTCCCGAAGCTGCTCGATCTGGGCGCTGGCAAGTGCATTCCGTGCAAAATGATGGCGTCGATCTTGGAAGGGTTAAAGAAGGAGTACGCCGGCAAACTGGAGGTTGAGTTCGTTGATGTCTGGAAAAATCCAGAGGCAGCGAGGAAATACAAAATTAGTCTGATTCCGACGCAGATTTTTTACGACGCTTCGGGCAAGGAACTGTTTCGTCACGAAGGATTCTCTGGTAAAGACGATATTCTGGCCAGGTGGAAGAAACTCGGCATTCCGCTGGATGCCGCCAAATAACCACGGCGCGCTCCATGGAGAAACTGTTCATCAACTTGAGCCAGGCCGTGGAAGGCGCACCGGCCATTGCGCTTGGCGCGGCCATCGTGTGGGGTATTTTGAGCATTGTGCTCAGTCCGTGTCACCTGGCAAGCATCCCGCTGATTGTGGGGTTCATCAGCGGCCAGGGTCGGGTGAGCGCGACCCGTGCGTTCAGTATCGCCGGACTGTTCGCGGTGGGCATTCTCATTACCATCGCGGCCATCGGGGCGATCACGGCGGCGGCAGGCCGAATGATGGGCGATGTGGGCCGCTGGGGGAACTACTTCGTCGCCGTCATATTTTTCATAGTGGGGTTGTATTTGCTCGGCGTCATTCCCATGCCATGGGCCGGGCCAAGTCAGGTGAACATGCAGCGCAGGGGATTGCTGGCTGCGTTCATCCTCGGCCTGGTATTTGGCATCGCGCTGGGGCCTTGCACGTTTGCTTACATGGCACCAATGCTGGGCGTGACGTTCAAACTCGCGAAAACAAATCCGATCTACGGCACTTCCCTGCTGCTGGCCTACGGTGTCGGACACTGTTCGGTCATCGTGCTGGCGGGAACATTCACCGAAGTCGTTCAACGATTCCTGAACTGGAACGAACAGTCGAAAGGCGTCACCGTCTTGAAATCCGTTTGCGGGGTGCTGGTGATTCTCGGCGGTGTGTGGCTCGTCTACTCCACGCCATGAGCATTTCTACATGAGCAATCCAAAGAAAACTGCCGAAAGACCTGCCTGCTGCTGTATGGCTTCGCTGGACGGGCAAGATTGTTTGTCGGTCAACGCTGCATCCAAGCCGACGCTCACGCGCTACATCCTGTTGGGAATCGCTGGGCTGGTGGCGTGGTGGCTGGTTTACCGTAGTCTGGCGCCATTCGCTGCGTGGTTCACCTATTCGCTGCTGACGTTGCCGCGTGGCACGCATCTGGGCGCAACGGTGGAGTTTTTCGTTTATGAAGCACCCAAGGTGCTGATGCTGTTGACGCTCGTGGTGTTTGGCGTCGGAATCGTACGCTCGTTTTTCACGCCGGAACGGACGCGGCGGATTCTCTCAGGCAAACGCGAGTCAGTCGGCAACGTGCTGGCGGCGTTGTTGGGCATCGTAACGCCGTTTTGTTCGTGCTCGGCAGTGCCCTTGTTCATCGGCTTCGTCACGACGGGCGTGCCGCTCGGCGTCACATTTTCTTTTCTGGTTTCTGCACCGATGGTGAATGAAGTGGCGCTGGTGCTGTTGTTCGGGCTGTTCGGCTGGAAAGTGGCGGGACTGTATCTGGGTACCGGCTTGCTTATCGCCATGATTTCCGGGTGGGCGATTGGCCGTCTGCACATGGAGAAACACGTTGAAGAATGGGTATTCCAGACGCCAACCGGCAGCGGGGTTGAGGAAGAACAGCTGAACTGGCCGGCGCGCATCCGGTACGGCATGGACGCAGTGAAGGACATCGTGGGCCGCGTGTGGCTTTACGTATTGATGGGCATCGGCGTCGGCGCGGCCATTCACGGTTATGTGCCGGAGAACTTCATGGCCTCCATCATGGGCAAGGGCGCGTGGTGGTCCGTGCCGCTGGCGGTGTTGATCGGTGTGCCGATGTATTCCAACGCGGCGGGCATCATCCCGATCGTGCAGGCATTGCTGAGCAAAGGGGCGGCGTTGGGCACGGTACTGGCGTTCATGATGTCGGTCATTGCATTGTCCTTGCCCGAAGCAATCATTTTGCGCAAGGTGCTGAAACCCAGGCTGATTGCCAGTTTCTTCGGTATCGTGGCAGCGGGCATATTGCTGGTGGGCTATCTGTTCAACCTGATTATGTAACACGTCCAAGATAAACCATGAAAACCCCCGATAAACTCTTCAAAGCGTTCTCAGATGCGACCCGGCTACGGCTACTTAATCTGCTGGCGCAGCGCGACCACTGTGTCTGCGAATTCCAGAACATTCTGCGTGTGCCGCAGCCGACCATTTCGCGGCATCTCGCGTACCTGCGGCGTAGCGGGCTGGTGGAGGTCGAACGCCACGGCAAGATGATCATGTATTCGCTGGCCGAACCGGGCAACGAAGTTCATGCGGCACTGCTACGGTGCGTCCGTGGCTGTTTCCAGAAGGTTGATTTCCTGCAACGCGACATCGTGCGCCACAAGAAAGCCAAACCCATCATTTGTAAGGACACTTGTCGTTGAACGGGGATGGCATGATGAAGAAGAAAGTTCTGTTTGTTTGTGTCCACAACAGCGCCCGCAGCCAAATGGCCGAGGCGTGGCTGAACCATCTGTGCGGGGAAAGTTTTACGGCCGAAAGCGCCGGGTTGGAGCCGGGTAAACTCAATCCGCTGGCGGTGGCCGTCATGCGCGAAGCGGGAATCTACATCTCTGGCAAGAAAACGCGAGCCGTTTCCGACGTGCTCAAGAGTGGGCAATCTTTCTCTTACGTCGTTACGGTGTGCGACGAGACCAGCGCAGAACGGTGCCCGATTTTTCCGGGGGTCACGACGCGGTTGCATTGGAGTTTTTCTGATCCCGCTGCGGTGACCGGAACGGATGAGGAACAGCTTGCCATAGTGCGGGCCATCCGCGATGCGATTCGCGCCAGGATCGAAGCGTGGTGCATAGAGTTTACCGCTGCGCCCTGCCGGTTGGAGGTGTCCAGATGAGCGAGCATGTCAGCCGAAAACTATCGTTTCTGGACCGGTACCTGACCTTGTGGATTTTTCTGGCGATGGGCATCGGCGTTGCGACGGGGTACTTCGTGCCCGGTGTGGAAGGGTTTATCAACCGGTTTAAGGTGGGCACGACCAACGTTCCCATCGCCATCGGCCTGATTCTGATGATGTATCCGCCGCTGGCGAAGGTAAAGTACGAGGAACTTGGCGACGTGTTCCGCAACTGGAAGGTGCTCGGCTTGTCGCTGCTTCAAAACTGGCTGATCGGGCCGATCCTCATGTTCGCGCTGGCGCTTCTGTTCCTGCGGAACTACCCCGAATACATGGTCGGCCTCATCCTGATCGGACTGGCCCGCTGCATCGCGATGGTCATTGTCTGGAACGAACTAGCCAAAGGCGACACGGAATACTGCGCCGGGCTGGTAGCGTTCAATAGCGTGTTCCAGGTGCTCTTCTACAGCCTGTTCGCGTGGATTTTTATCACCAAACTGCCGCCGCTGTTCGGCCTCCGTGGCAGCGTGGTGGACGTCAGCATGGCGCAGATTGCCAAGAGCGTTTTCGTCTATCTCGGCATCCCGTTTCTTGCAGGAATCATCACGCGCTTTGTGCTGCTCAAGGTCAAAAGCCGTCAGTGGTACGAGCACACGTTCATCCCGCGGATCAGTCCGATCACACTGATTGCACTGCTGTTTACCATCCTGGTGATGTTCAGCCTCAAAGGCGATCGCATCGTCCGCATCCCACTCGACGTGTTGCGCATCGCTGTTCCGTTACTGATCTATTTCGTTGTGATGTTCCTGGTGAGCTTTTGGCTGGGCCGCAAGATCGGTGCGGACTACTCGAAGACCGCCACGTTGTCCTTTACCGCCGCGAGCAATAACTTCGAACTTGCTATCGCAGTTGCGGTCGCGGTGTTCGGCATCAACTCAGGCGTGGCCTTCGCCGCCGTCATCGGACCGCTGGCGGAAGTGCCAGTGCTGATCGGTTTAGTAAACGTAGCTCTGTATTTCCAGCGCCGGTATTTCGCTGGCGCTGTTACATAAAGGAATGGGCTTGAACCACAGAGATCTGGTTGTCGTTATCGCTTTGGAACTTCACGTCCGAGCTTCGCGAGCACGGCCTGCATGTCCTGCCAGACTTCTTTCTTGGCGGCAGGATTGCGCAATAGGTAGGCAGGGTGGAACGTCGGCATAATCGGTATATCGCGAAACGTGTACCAGTTGCCACGTATCTTGGTGATGCCGAGTTGGACGTCCAACAGCGCTTTCATTGCCGTGGCGCCGAGCGCAACGATGACCTTCGGTTTAATCAATTCGATTTGCGTGAGCAGGTAGGGCAGACAATTCGCCACTTCCTCGGGCAACGGCGTTCGGTTTTCCGGTGGCCGGCATTTTAGGACATTGGCGATGTACACTTCGTGCCGTTTAAGCCCCATCGCCTGGATGATTTTCGTCAGCAGTTCGCCGGCACGGCCCACGAACGGTTCGCCCTCCAAATCTTCATCACGTCCCGGTGCCTCACCGATGAACATCAATTCCGCGTGTGGATCTCCGACGCCGAACACGACGTTGTGGCGGCAGCGAACCAGCTCCGGGCATTTCACGCAGACTTTGGCGCTGGCCTCAATTGGGGCAAGTTGAGCGGAGACAACTTTTGGCAGTCGTCCCAACTCTTCCAGTGTAGCTGGCGAGACGCTGACGTTTGTGACGCCGGACCGTCTCATTTCCTCCAGCGCCGCTATGGTTTCGTCAACGATCTCGTTCAGTTTTGACATGTCTTTGAGATGTCTTCTGGAATCGGCGCCTCGAACTCCATAAACTTTCCGGTGCGCGGATGCGTGAAACCAAGTTTATAAGCATGGAGCAGGGGACGGGCAACGGAAATCGTCCCGCCTTCGCCAGGGCTACGGCGGGCAAGAGAGCAGGCGCTGCCATACACGGTGTCGCCTACTATTGGATGGCCGATATGCGCCATGTGGACGCGAATCTGATGGGTGCGACCGGTGTGTAACGCGAGTTCGACCAGCGCAAAGTCAGCGAATTGTTTCAAGACGCGGTATTCGGTGAGCGATGGACGACCGCATGCGACACTGGCCGACATCTTTTTGCGGTTATGGATGCTGCGGCCAATTGTTGTCTCGACTCGTCCGCCAAGCCGCCCAAATTTACCCCAACAAACGGCGCGGTAAACCTTTTTCACGCTGCGTGCCTTGAACTGCGTGACGAGAGATTGATGCGCCGCGTCGGTCTTGGCGACGACTAGACAACCGCTTGTGCCCTTGTCGAGCCGGTGAACGATG
>CAIKBP010000133.1 GCA_903825695.1 uncultured Verrucomicrobiota bacterium | reverse complement strand
GAACCCACACGCCCTTGCGGGCACTGGATTTTGAGTCCAGCGCGTCTGCCAGTTCCGCCACGACGGCTCGCCGCCAAAATATACCGGTGACCGACTACCGTCAACGAAAGATGGATATCTCCAATCAACGCCTAGCTCGCGGATCTTGACTGCCGTTGTCGGGTTGACCCACAAGTGGGTGTCGGCTAGTCTGCGGCTGCTGACATGAATACAATCAAACAGAACCGCACCAACTTCGGCGACGAGTAGATGCCCCACGACCCGAACAACGTCGTCCACGTCAATCCGGAGGAACCGCAGCCGGGCGTCATAAAACGCGCCGCGGAAGTACTTCGGTGCGGCGGCTTGGTCGCATTCCCAACCGAAACCGTGTACGGACTTGGCGCACACGCGCTCGACGCGAACGCGGTGCGGAAGATTTTCGTGGTGAAAGAACGTCCCGAATGGGACCCGCTCATTGTTCATGTGGCCGACATCGCGATGGCGGAGACGCTGGTTACCAGCGCGCCGCCTGTATTCCACGAATTGGCGAAGAAATTCTGGCCCGGGCCGCTGACGCTCGTTGTCCACAAGGCCGCGCACGTACCCAATGAAGTGACCGCCGGCCGCGACACAATCGCCCTGCGCCAGCCACATCATCCCGTGGCGGCGGCGCTGCTTGCAGAAGCGCAATTGCCCATCGCGGCGCCGAGCGCGAATCGGTTCGGTCGGCCAAGCCCGACCCGTGCCCAACACGTTCTCGAGGACTTGGGGAACCGTGTGGATTTAATTCTAGACGCCGGTCCGACGCCGCTCGGCGTGGAATCCACGGTGCTCGATCTCACGCAATCGCCGCCGGCGATTCTGCGGCCCGGCGGCATAAGCCGCGAGCAACTCGAAACCGTGCTCGGCCCGGTGACGATTGCTAAGTCCGTTGCCGATCAGGTTGGGGTTAAAGGACTCCGTGGTCCCGGTATGACGGCAAAACATTACGCGCCGCGTGCAACGGTGGAACTATTTGAGGGCAAGCCGACCGACATGGCGCAGCAGATGGCATCGCGCGCCATCGCGCTTCAACAGCAGGGCAAGAAAGTCGGCGCGATCGTCAGCGAAGAGATGCGCGGCGCAGTCGAACCGTGCGCGCGATTTGTTGCGTGTTTCGGCGCGTGGGGAGACTGGGATTCGATGGCGCGAAAACTGTTCGGCACATTGCGCGTGCTCGACTCGCAAGGCGTGGATGTAATTTTGTGCCCGCTGCCGCCCGCAGAGGGACTGGCGTTGGCGTTGCGCGATCGGTTGCAGCGGGCCGCGGGGAAATCTTTGGAACGATAATGAGCGCTAACCATGAAACACTCGCGCGGGCGTTGGATTGGGTAAACAAGCGGCTGCGGGAGTCACCACCCGTGGATAAACTTAAAGCGATCGACGAGGCGGCTATGCGTTTCGATCTCGGCCCAGTGGATCAAGAGTGGCTCATCCGACAGCTCACGAAAGACAAGAACGGGACAACTTAGAGCTACACCCGCCGTGTTACTGGCCTGGCGCGAGCTTCTTGGTTAGAATCTTCGAATGGCGACCGCTTTGTTCGTATTTCTCGCGGCGCGCAGGCGGCAAATCATCAACACCACCTTCGGCATAGCCCAGTTTGTGTTGAAAAAAGGTGAACGCCTGCGTCGATAGGGCAAAAATCTTTTCTGCGCCAAGTTCACGCGCCAGCGATTCGGCATACACAGCCAGCTTGGTGCCGATCCCGCGGTGTTCGTGATCGGGATCGACCTGCAACGAGGCCAGTTCGACTATCTTATGTTCAAGATGAGGGTGAACGGCGACAACACCGACGATGTTATTGTCGATCTCGAAGACGTAATACTCGTTGATATGTTTCTCGATGCTGGCGCGGGTGCGCTTTAGCAGTTGCCCGTCTTGGATGGACGGTTTCATCAAAGACATGATATGACGGATGTCCTTGCGCATCGCTTTGCGGATTGCCTGGTATTCATTGGCGTAGATCAGCGTGCCGATGCCTTCGTTGGAGAACACTTCGGCCAGCAGCCCTTCGTCCACCTCGCCGCTGATGATGTGGACCCGTGGCACACCGTTCTGGCAGGCGCGCAACGCGTGATGCGCCTTGGAGACCATGTTGGCTGGAACCTTGTCTCCCGATGTCTTTAGCGCCGCCTCCAATTCCTCCACCGACATCTGGGAAACGAACTTGCCATTGATCTCCAATCCGTGATGCGGACATATGAACATCAGTTTCACCGCGCCAAGCGCCCGCGCCACCTCAACAGCCACCGCATCGGAGTTGAGCCGATACGTGTTGCCGTTGCCATCGAAACCAAGCGGCGGAATGACGGGAACAATCCCTTCTTCGAACAAGGTGCGCAGTAGATTGACGTCCATCTGATGCACCTTCCCGGTGTGCTGGTGGTCCACACCTTTGAGGATGCCCAGCGGTACGGCGTCGATGCAGTTGGTGTGCGCGGCGCGGAGATTGTTCAACGACAAACCTTCCATGATCTCGTGCGTGACCTGGCTGGCCGCCATGATTGCGATCCGTAACGTCTCGGCATCCGTCACGCCTGTGCCATCCCAATTGCTGATCGGCTCGCCGAGTTTCTTGGCCAGCGCCTTGATCTGGTGGCCGGCGCCGTGAACGATCACCACCCGGATGTTCAGACTCCTCAGCACTGCCACGTCCAGCAGGATATTGCCAAAGTTGTCGTCGTCGACTATGGCGCCGTCGATGGCGATAATGAACACCTTGTCGCGGAACTGCGGGATGTAATGCAATATCCCGCGCAGATCAGTTGGTTTCATGAGTGATGCGTCTTATACGCCACCGCGCCCATCAGTTTCAATAGAGGATTTCGACTGGGGCAGTATCGTAGCTTCGTTTGCACTTCCTTATAACCCAATGTTGTCGCGGAACACGGGCACGCGGACATCGGACTTCGGATATAGCGTGCGGAGATCGGCGGCGAACATCATGGAGGCTTGTTCCTCACCGTGGATGACGAAGATTTGTTTCAACGGACCGCTGACGCCTTTTGCCCAGGCGAGCAGTTCGGTGTGGTCGGCGTGGCCCGAAAAGGCGTTGATGGTTTCCACCTGTGCGAGCACCTTGTGCGGTTCACCGAAAATGTTGACCAGTTTGTCGCCACTGGCCAGCCGTGCGCCCAGTGTATGTTGCGCACACCAACCGACAATGAGGATGGTGTTGCGCGCGTCTTCGATGTTGTTCTTGAGGTGGTGAAGGATGCGGCCCGCTTCCGCCATGCCCGACGCGCTGATGATGATGCAAGGTTCCTTGAGGTCGTTGATTGCGATGGACTCTTGGACCGATGCGGTGAAGGTGACGTTGGCCATGTAAAACGGGTTCTCGCCGTTGCGCCACTCGGCGCGGAACGCATCGTTGAAGCACTCCGTATGACGGCGAAACACTTCGGTGGCGTTGGTGGCGAGCGGGCTATCCACAAAAGTTGGCAGGCGCGGTATGCGCTTTTGCTCGATTGGTTTATGCAGTGTGTAAAGCAACTGTTGCGTGCGCCCGACTGCGAACGACGGGATAATGAGCTTGCCGCGGCGTTCCAGGGTGCGCTGGACAATCGCGCAGACGCGGTCGTTGACGTTATCCATCGGCTCGTGCTCGCGGTTGCCGTAGGTACTTTCCATCATCAGCACGTCCACGCCCTGCGGACGTTCGGGGTCGCGGAGAATGTCGCTGCGGCCGCGGCCGATGTCGCCGCTGAACGCGAATCGGATCTTGCGCCCGCCTTCTTCGAGATCCAACACCACATGGGCCGAGCCGAGGATATGTCCGGCGTCGATCCACGTTGCCGTCACGCCATCCACGATTGCCATGGGCTTTTGGTAGCGAACCGGCTGGAATTGTTTAAGCGATGCTTGTGCGTCGGCCTGCGTGTAGAGCGGCTCGATGAGCGGTTGACCTTTCTTAGCGTTCCTTTTATTCAGGAACATGGCGTCTTGTTCCTGGATGTGCGCCGTGTCTAGCAACATGATGTTGCACAAATCCGCGGTGGCATCCGTGCAAAAGATCTTTCCGCGAAATCCGTCACGGCAAAGAATGGGGATGATGCCGCTGTGATCGATGTGCGCGTGACTGAGCAACATTGCGTCCACGCGCGTCGGATCGAATGGCAATTTAGTGTTGTACTCGACGGTCTTCTCGCGGCGGCCTTGAAACATGCCGCATTCAAGGAGCACTCGGTGACCGTTGACCTCTAGAAGATACTTCGAACCGGTGGTCGTCCGTTCCGCACCGAAGAAAGTAAGTTTCATCGCGCGCAATCTAACGTCCCAGCCCGCGCGCGGCGATGAAAAAATGTCGCGAGAAAGTCCCGCGGCTACAACGGACTGATTTGTAGCTGCGAATCTTATTCGTGGCCAGCGGCGGCTACGACTCCATCCCCAACGCCTTGCGGCCTTCGGGTGTGATGCGGGAACTGTCCCATGGCGGGTCGAACACCAATCTTACGTTCGCCTCGCCGACGCCGGCGAGTTCGAGCAGTTTACGTTGCGCTTGGGCGGCGATGCGGCTGGCCATCGGACAACCCTGGGTCGTCAACGTCATTGTCACGTCTACGCCCGTGTTGCCATCAGCTACCGGAGTAAGTTTGACCTCATACACAAGGCCAAGGTCAACGACGTTGCATGGCAACTCGGGGTCGTAACACTCTTTCAACTTGGCTAACACCTGTTGTTCGGTAAGAGGCATCATCCCTCCGCGTTAGTGTTTCTCCAACTGAGTCCAAACTGCCTCGGCGCATTTCCGGAAGGCGCGCGCCGCCTCACTGTCGGGCGCCGCCACAACGATCGGCTCGCCCCGGTCGCCTGCAGCGCGAATCTCTGTGTTCAATGGCAGTTCACCCAAGAACGGCACTTCCAACCGTTCCGCCTCGCGCTTCGCGCCGCCGTGGCCGAACACATCATCGCGTTGGCCGCAATGCGGGCAGACATAATAACTCATGTTCTCGATGATACCGAGGATTTTCACGTTAACCTTCTCGAGCATCGTGATGCCGCGCCGCGCCACCTCCAACGCCACATCCTGCGGTGTGGTCACAATAATTCCGCCGTCGATCACCAGTGTCTGGGCCAGCGAAATCTGGGCGTCGCCCGTGCCCGGCGGCAGATCCACCAACAACACGTCGAGTTTGCCCCAATTGACTGCATGAGAGAACTCCTGAATCACCTTCGCGATCATTGGTCCGCGCCAGATGACTGCAGCGTCGGCATCCATCAGGAGCGCCATGCTCATCAACTTCAGTCCAAATTTCTCAACTGGCTCGAGCTTGTTGTTGGCCATGTTCGGTCGCTCGACCGCGCCGAGCATCTTGGGCACGCTCGGCCCATACACGTCGGCGTCCATCAACCCGACTGCGTGTCCTAGCCGGCTTAGCGCGCACGCGAGGTTCACAGCGATGGTGGACTTGCCAACGCCGCCCTTGCCGCTGCCGATGGCTATGATGTATTTCACACCCGCAATTCGCACAGGTTGCGGCAACCCGCCTGCGGCAGCCGCGGGCGATGGCTGTGACGATTGTTGTGTGGCCATTAAGTTTACGTTGACGGATCCGACGCCGTCGAGCGCGACCAAAACCGCTTTGACGTCTCTCTGGATTTGCGCCGGCACGGCGGGGTCGCGCGTCGTGACCTGAAGTGTGACTGTTATGTCGTTTCTTACACCGACCGAGATGGATTTCACAAAACCGAAGCTGACGATGTCGCGGCTAAGGCCGGGGAATTTCACCCGCTTAAGCGCGGTACGAACCTGCTCCTCAGTGACAGGATGATCAACTTTGCGAGACATATTCAGGAAATGCGGGGGACCCCGGCAGTTGTATTGGTTTTCGTGAACGGCGACCGTGTTTGAAGCAAGTTCTGTAATGTGGTGCGGGCGAACACCTCGTTGACGCGGCTCTGCGCTTCGCCAAAGATTGCGCACAGCGCACAGGACTCGCGCCGCCTGTGCGCCACCACGCACCGCGGCACGTTGGTCACGCACCGCTGGAGCGCGAACGCCTTCTCGACGCAGTTCAACACCTGCAACAGGTTGATCTCATTCGGCCCCTTGGCAAGGCTGAATCCGCCACCTACACCTCGATGCGATTTCAGGAACCCACCCCTTGCCAGCGATTGGAAGATTTTGGCTAGGAAACTCTTCGGGATGCCTTCCGCCTCGCTGATTTCATCAATCATCACGGTGCGGCCCGCGGGCTGTCGGGCCAGATGCATTAGCCCGATAATTCCATATTCGCCTGCTCGTGTGACTTGCATATCGTAAATCAGACTCAGCTAGTCTTGTTTGCTATTGCGAATATACGGGACGGCCTCAGAAAGTCAACGGTGTCGCCAATGCGGTTTGTTGCCGTGCAACACGCTGGGCTATGGTAAAGTAACAACAAGTCTGTGTAGCTGAACGTTGGTTTTCGGGATTGGTATTTGCCGTCTGTGCTATTTCATGAAACTGGT
This sequence comes from uncultured Verrucomicrobiota bacterium, assembly GCA_903825695.1. Lineage (GTDB taxonomy): Bacteria > Verrucomicrobiota > Verrucomicrobiia > Palsa-1439 > Palsa-1439 > CAIKBP01. The sequence continues at coordinate 2,869 of CAIKBP010000133.1, read as the reverse complement.
CGTCACCAAGCATGCGAAGATGCTCGTTCTCTATGACGGCGACGAGCAGGTGGCACGGATTCCCGTGGTGCTGGGGAAGAATCCCGCAGACAAACAGCGCGAAGGGGATCTGGCAACGCCTGAAGGCGAGTTCTATATCTACTATAAGAACTCCACGAGCAAGTACCACCGTTTTCTCGGCATCAGCTATCCGAACGTGGAGGATGCTGAGCGCGGCTTGCGCGATAAGCTCATCACGCGCACTGAGTACGACCAGATTTGCGCAGCCATCGCGCAGAAACAGTGTCCGCCATGGAAAACGGCACTGGGGGGCGAGATCGGGCTGCACGGCCCGTGTCCGAATGTGACGTGGACGCACGGCTGCATTTCTATGAGTGTTGAACACATCGAACGATTGTACGATCTATTGGAGCCTGGGGATGAGGTGGCCATCCTGCCGTGAGCACGGCTTGCGCGCTGGGCGATGGTTGGGTATTCTGTGGTCGCTTGCGATGCGCGAGTGGCGGAATTGGCAGACGCGCAGGACTTAGGATCCTGTGGGGAAACCCGTGGAGGTTCGACTCCTCTCTCGCGCACTCTCCTTCGCCCTTCGGGCTACGGCGCGCGCGCCAGCCTACACGGCGACGAATTTTCAGAGTTGCACGTAAACATAGGTTTGGTATTGTGTTCCCGCCGATAACGGAAGCGAGCGTAGCTCAGTCTGGTAGAGCGTCACGTTGCCAACGTGAATGTCGAGGGTTCAAATCCCTTCGCTCGCTCCAATTTCTTTCTGCTCTGTCATGAATCAGGTCTGGGTTTATGCGCTTCGATTTACAGATGATACGATCTACGTGGGCATGACAAACGATCTTGACCGCCGTATGACAGAGCACAAGCGCCGCCAGAGCCCATCCACTAGGAAATTTACCGGCGACTTCGAGATTATCTATCAGCAGAATTTTACGGATTACGTGCAGGCGCGGCGTCATGAGAAGTATTTGAAGTCCGGCAGCGGTCGCAAACTTCTGGAGAGCGTCAGCACGTGAAACGTCCCGAGCCTTGCCTGTCGTGAATGTTCACCCCGTTCCACGGGGTCGAGGGCTTGCTCCGTTTTACGGGGTTCACCACGTGTTACGTGGTAAAAATCCCTTCGCTCGCTCCATTTTTCGTCTATTAACTCCCTGAATGTTCTGTTGCGATCTCACGCACCTTCCGCAAATCCAGTTTGCCTGTGCCGAGATAGGGAAGAGAGTTGATGTGGAAGAATTGGTCGGGGCGCGGTTTCCAGAGGTTGGGGAGATCGGACGCGGCAAGTTTATCGAGCGCGGGTTTGAGTTTGTCATCAGAGAGTGTGTGTAGCACGGCGAGGCGTTCACCTTTCTTTTCGTCTGCGACACCGGTGACGACAAAACATTGCTCGGTGATGCCGGCCAGTTCATGAAGTTTTTCCTCAACCTTGATGTGTGGCACCATTTCGCCGCCAATCTTGCTGAACCGCGTCAGCCGGTCAGTGATGGTCAGGAAACCATCCTCGTCGAGTGCGGCTATGTCGCCGGTGATGTACCATCCATTCCGGATGACTTGCGCGGTTTTCTCCGGTTTGCCGAGGTAACCTTTCATGACGTTCGGTCCGGCGACGAGCAACATGCCTGGTTGGCCGACCGGCAAGGGTTGGAGCGTTTCGGGATCGACGATGCGGACGCTGACACCGGGCAGCGGATGGCCGATCTTGCCGCGTTTGGCGCCGACTTGGCGGAACCCGGCGGCACGGAAGTCGCGCGTATTGACCGTGACCGCGGGTGCGCACTCGGTGCAGCCGTAGCCTTCGAGCGGTCGGATACCGAACTTGTCCTCGAACGCCTGCGCCACGCGTTCCGGCAGTTTCTCCGCACCGGCCATGACAAATTGAACGCTGCCAAAATCTTCCGGTTCGCAACTGCGGATGTACATCTGTAAGAGCGTCGGCGTTGCCAGCAGGAACGTGACGCCATATTTCCGAACCAACTGGCCAATCGCCCTAGCGTCGAGCGGACTCGGGTGGAACACGACGCCGATGCCGAGGGCCGCGGGCACCATCAGCGTCCCCGTGAATCCGAATGAGTGGAAAAAGGGCAGCATGCCAAGGATGCGATCACGTTTGTCGAACGCGAACGTTTGACTCATCTGCTCGATGTTGGAAACAACGTTATAGTGGCTGAGCATGACGCCTTTCGGCTCGCCGGTGCTGCCGCTGGAGAAGATCACCGTGGCGAGGTCATCGAGCGTGGGGCGCGGAGCGTGCTGCTTCGGGGCGTTGGTGCGGAGAGCTCGTTCAAGCAGTCGCACCGGCAGCGTCCAAGTCATCAGTAACGCGAGCAATTTCTCTGTGAACGTCCGATTCGCAGCCAATTCCTCCAACAAGATCATTTTGCCGGGTGCTGTGATCTTGACCCTGTCGAGGAACGCTTTTGATGTGACGACTGTCTGGATTTGGCACTGACGGGCACAGGAGGCAATCGTTTCGTCGTTGGTGGTGTAGTTGAGGTTTACTGGGACCTTGCCCATAAGCAACGCGGCATAGTTGACAAGTGCGCCCGGCACGGATGGCGGCAGCAAAATACCGACCATTTCTTGGCCCTGCCAGACGGGTCTTAGGCGGCGCGCGAGAAACACAATGCGGGTAAGCGCCGGGCCGAACCGCAGTTTTGGCACACGTGCGTCGGCCATGAAGAACCGCCATGGATGATGCCGCGCTTTACGGACAAATGCGCTGCTGAGCGTCAGCATCCGTCGTTTGCGATGTGGCCAAGCGGCGGTCTCCAATTCCTGCACCGCCTCACGGACCTCGAACGGAGTTGAAGTCGGCGGCAGCGGTTTGCCGAAACAGACGGTAACGGGATAGGGGAAATAG
>CAIKBP010000132.1 GCA_903825695.1 uncultured Verrucomicrobiota bacterium | reverse complement strand
GCTAAAGCGGTATGGTAGTGATGTCGCGAACCGAAACGACGGATGAGCGCAATGCCTTCGAGGATTTTCTGCTGTGATTGCTCACCAAACCCATCAAGCTGCGCAACCTTGCCAGCCGTGCACGCTGCCTCAAGTTTTTCAATCGAGTCCACCTTGAGCTTTTCGTATACCGCCCTGGTCTTCTTCGGGCCGAACCCGGGGATACGGAGCATGTCTAGCAGGCCTGGCGGTACCGACGCCCTCAACTCATCGTGGAACCCGAGGTGGTCTGTCGTCACCATCTCGGTGATTTTTTTGGCGAGATCGGTCCCAATACCCTTGATCTCGGTGAGCCGCTGTTCGTCCACCAGTTTGTGGAGGTCTTCCTGCAGGCTGCTAATCATCCGCGCGGCATTGTAGTATGCGCGGACACGGAACGGATTCTCGCCTTTCAACTCAAGCAGCGTGCCGATCTCTTCAAACACCTCAGAGATTTCTTTTTTGTCCATCGACCCCTTCCGCTGTGGCTACGACATCTCTTCGCAGTTACAAACTCACTTAGCTGTCACTTTGAGATTGGAGATCACGTCGCGGACGCCATCCGTCTCCATGGCCAGCAAAATCGCTCTGCCGATCTGATCATGCGTCGAGACCCCGCCGGCAAGCGTCACATGACCGTCGGTGGTGTTGACCGAAATATTCCACGCCGACAATTCCCGGTCGGCAACCAGTTTGGCTTTGATCTTCGCAGTGATCCGCGCGTCTGCAGTGGCATCGGCGATGGCCGCACCCGCATCACGCGCCGAGCGACGCACGACCCTGCCCGTGTGAGCCAATTCATCCTTGATGTCGTCGCCGGTCAGATGCAACGCCGCGAGCTTGCCCTTCAAGGCGTCAACCGCGTGTTCAATAGCGGCAGCGGTGGCGTACTGGCTTTGTTGCACCGATGGTCTCTGACGGCCCTCCAAGAAATACCAGACGGCCAATCCGCCAACCAGTGCGCCCAGAATCCACCCGATAAGAAACGTTCTCATGCCGCCCTCCACCCGCTCATCCTAACGGCGGATTGTGGCGAAGGCAAATCGTCAATGAGCGGCCATATTTGGAGTCGAAAATGAATTCACGGGGTTCGACGGCGCCAAGCGGCATCGTTACGACTCAGTAGTTGGTCGCGGCGACCTCGAAGAAACTTTGCGGGTGTCCGCAGACCGGACACTTCTCAATCGCCTTGGTGCCTTCGTAGCTGAATCCGCAGTTGCGGCACACCCAACGCACTTTCTGTTTCTTCTGGAATACGGCGCCGGTCTCGATGTTGGCTAGCAGCGCCCTGTAGCGCTTCTCGTGTGATTGCTCAATCTTGGCGATGGCTTCAAAGAGCCTTGCGATCTCAAGGAATCCTTCTTCGCGCGCTTCCTTGGCCATGCGCGGGTACATCTCCGTCCATTCCTCGTTTTCGCCGCCTGCCGCAGCGCGCAGATTCGCTGGCGTGTCGCCAATAACACCCAATGTTTTCAAGTGCAGTTTGGCATGTTCCTTTTCCTGCTCCGCCGTTTCTAGAAAGAACGCAGCGATCTGCTCGTAACCCTCTTTTTTCGCTACCGAAGCGAACCAGGTGTACTTGTTCCGCGCCTGCGACTCGCCGGCGAACGCCGCCAGTAGATTTTTCTCCGTCCTAGTTCCTTTCAATTCGGGCATGGTTCCTCCATATCGCTTGAGCTTGGTTTGTGTTTCCAGCGTTCGAATCCTAACCTCGGGCAAAACGGTATGTCAACGGCGACGACCAGTGGACGCGCGCGTCTCTGCCACCAGATCCCAACGCCTTGTCATTCTGAGCTTGCCCCGAATGCTTTCGGGGCGAGCGAAGAATCTCAGTCTTTATCTTCTGCTTGCAGAGCCAGAACGACAGAGACCCTTCGCTTCGCTCAGGGTGACATACCGGACGGTGGTGGTGCTGAGATGCGCCCCGGATGACCGTAGCGCCGTAATCAAATTGACACGTGAAAACCCGAGGCGTAGTCTTCTGTCCATAGGGAACGGGTTCCAGACTTTGTCTTTTGCCGGTAACTTTGTCCTATTAAAATTGTTAGGCGCCTTGAGAATATGAACACGATTCGAGCAAAGATTGTCGTCTCTTGGTTGTTGTTTCTGGCATGGGGCATTTTGCTTTATTTTCACTATGTGGCAGCTTGGTTCTTTTTTTAGTTATGCTGTTTATTCGGCAGAGCAAGCCGAAGCTTCCGCAGCCATCGCAGCGTTTTGGCTACATTGTCAGTTTCGGCTTCATTGTTTTTTTGATACTTCTTCTGATAAACGACTGTTATCCCTTTCCAACGAGCATCGTGGCCACCGGGAATATTCTAGGCGGGCTGATTCTTATTCCGCTGCTTTTATACCTAGTTTATTTGGACTACAAAGCATACAAGACGACGCATGACACAAGCGCCTAACAAGTCACTGGAGCCAATGCCGGTTGGTGGCTTCAGTTCCGCTTTCGCGGTTGACATCACCGGCCCGGCGTGGCTCAGTTCTCGTCGTTAGCGCAACAGACCCAGCTTTCGGCAAATCTCTCGGGCCGCTTTTGCCGCGCCGCGTTTCCCGTGCGGCACGACACCGAGCAAGGGCACGCCGCACAGGCGCGGCACTTCCTTGATGTTGGTTTGCTCCGCTAACCCACGATGGCCACCGACCGTGTCGTTGAGGACGATGCCGCAGACGTGTAAACCCATCGCCTGCGCCTGTCGCACCGTGAGCAGCGCATGATTGATCGTGCCAAGACCAAGCCGCGCAACAACCAACACTGGCAGTCTGAGATCACGAGCGAGATCGGCAACGAAGTAGTCGCGCTTAATTGGTACCAGTAGTCCTCCGGCGCCTTCAACAAACACGGTTGAGTAATGAGTGGTGAGTTGTGAGTAGGCACGACGTATTTCCGCCAAATCAATGCGTTGCTGTTCCAGCCTTGCCGCAACGCTCGGTGCCAATGGATGACGCAGGTAAACCGGATTAAGCGCATTGAGCGTCTGCTCATAGTCCATCAGCTTGGCGTAAATCTCGGCGTCATGTCGCCCGCCTGTGCCACAGGAAATGGGTTTAAATGCCGCCGCCTTCACGCCGCGTCGCCGCAACTCTGCCAACAGCAACGCTGTTACGTGGGTCTTTCCGACGCCAGTGTCGGTTCCAGTCACAAACAGGCCGGACTTCATTTTTGTTTCCTAAGTTTCTTCACACCGGCCACGGCAAGCACGGCCATCATCGGCGTAGCTGGCACACGATAACGGCTGTTGACGCCGGGGCCAGCTGCAAGGCCGACGAAGTACAACGCCAACAGAGCCGGCAAGATCGCTTCGCGTCGCAGAGAGATGACGCCGACTACGCTAGCCAGGAGCCAGACGACTAAACAGACGCCATAAACCGGTCCCCACCACTGCCGCGAAGGCTTGCTATCGCGCAAACTGTTCTCCAAACCTCGTATCCCGGGTCCAAAGAGGACCCTGGTCCAGCCAGCGATCGTCTGCCTCGCGACGATCGATGGCGCCGAGGCCAGAACCTCAGCGGAGTGACGTTGAATTCGCTGCAGTTGCTGGACGAATCCTGCGCGGTCAGCGACAAATTGCACGTCGCCATATTCCTGCTCAAATTCCCGCTGAACGGCCTCCAAACTTTGCCCGGTCTGTTCCGCCCTCACCCCTGCTACTTGAGACATGTGCAACGTGTGGATGGCGATGGTGGAAATGAACCAACGTCCAGTCAGCGCGGCGTTGCGCGCCGCCCAAACGCCTTCCAATGGAAGGTGTGCCGTTAGAAGAACCAAAAAACATGCGCATCGCTTTTGCCACGTCGGAATGTACAGCACAGCGGCGATCAACCCGATCACCCACAACCAGACAGCGATAGGGCGGCACAATGTGGCCAGCGACCAAAGCAGACCAACCCCACCCCACGCCCACAACTTGTTCATCCGCCACACCAAAAGGCACATGCCTGCCACCAGTAGCAGCGTGAACAATGTATCCGTGCGCAGGTCGACACACCGCAAAACCGAATTCGGGTCGAGCGCCATCATTAATCCCGCCACCGTCGCGCCAAGCCGCGACAACCAGCGAGAAGCCAGCATCACCGTCAATAAGCACGTCGCCGCACCGAGCACGCATTGCACTGCAAGAAACAGGCCGAGTCGGTCGCCGCCCAGCCTTATCAATGCTGCGAGAAACAGCGGATACACCGGCGTCCGTGATACATTAGGCAATTCAGCGCCAGTTGGCGCAGGCGCGACAAAACCTTTTCCCGCAGCGATGTTTCGTGCAAGCGAATGGTAGGAGTCCATGTCTACATCAGGCTTCATCACGGGCAGCAACAGCGCTAGAGCGGTCAATCGAACAGCAAGCGCCACTGCGACCACAACCACCAACGCTATTACCGGTAGTTTCATAAGAGCGAAAGCGGGTCAATATCCACGGTCACAGTAACATCTTCGGGCGCTTTGAATCTCGCCAGCACTTTGCCAAGTGTTTCTGTCAGCCGCAAGATTTGTTCGGTACGGAGCATGATCTGGAAACGGTAGCACCCCTGAATCCTCGCCAGCGGCGCGGGCGTCGGCCCACCCATCAGCGCGTGTTGATCTACAAGCAGCTTATCAAGTTCCTTTGCCAACGCCATGGCGGTGAACTGTGCCTTGTTTTCGCTCCGACTGCGGATCGTCAGGCATGCCATGCGTGTAACGGGCGGATAACGTAATTCCTGCCGAAACTCAATCTCCTGATCGTAGAACCCGACGTAATCGTGTTGCTGCGCGTACCGCACCGCAGGATGAAACGGCGTGAAACTCTGCACGATCACCTCGCCCTCGACGTCGCCCCGCCCTGCCCGCCCGGCTACCTGCACGAGCAACTGGAACGTCCGCTCGCTCGCGCGGAAATCCGGCAAGTGAAGCGCCATGTCGGCATAGATGATACCGACCAGCGTGACGTTCGGGAAATGCAAGCCCTTCGCAATCATCTGCGTACCGATGAGGATATCGATCTTGCCGACCCGGAACGCGCCGAGAATTTCCCGATACAGCGTCTTCTTCGTCATCATGTCGGAATCCATCCGCTGCACGCGCGCCTTCGGAAACGTCTTTTGAATTGCCGATTCAACCTTCTCAGTGCCCATGCCGGAGTAGCGAATCGCCGGGTTGCGACACGCCGGATCGGGGCAAACCTTCGGAGCCGGACCGACTTGACCGCAGAGGTGACACCGCAATTCCTCGGCGCGCCGGTGGTACGTCAGCGCGATGCTGCAGTTCGGACACTTCGCAACGTAACCACACTTTAGACAAAACATATGCGTCGCGTATCCGCGTCGGTTGAGAAACAAAATCGTCTGCTCGCTCTTTGCCAGCCGGGCCTCGATGGCCGTGCGCAATCTGTTGGACAGCACATACGTGCCCTTCTGGCGCATCGCCTCCTGCCGCATGTCGATAATGCGGATAATCGGCATTTTCTTGTTGTCGACGCGCCGTCCCAATGTCGCCAGCGAATACCGGCCGCACCGGGCGTTGTAGAACGATTCCAGCGACGGCGTGGCCGAACCGAGCACGACCGCCGCGCCTTCAAGTTTGGCGCGCATAACGGCAATGTCGCGTGCGTTGTAGCGAGGTGCGTCCTCCTGTTTGTAGGTGTTCTCGTGTTCCTCGTCCACTACGATTAGGCCGAGCGCCTGCACCGGCGCGAACACAGCCGACCGCGCGCCGATGACGATGTGCGATTGGCCATCGCGCACTTTGTGCCACTGATCATGGCGTTCGCCCTCGCTGAGATGGCTGTGCAACACGGTGATTTGCTGATGCGGGAACCGTGCGCGGAACCGCTCCACCGTCTGCGGCGTCAGCGAAATCTCCGGTACGAGTACGATGGAATCCTTTCCCTGTCGCAACGTGTGCTCAATGGCCTGCAAATACACTTCGGTCTTGCCGCTGCCGGTAACGCCGCGGATGAGAATCGGCTTTTCCATGTTGTCGATGGCAGCCCGACACAAATCCAATGCCAGCTGCTGCTCTGCTGTCAGCGGCAGAGGCTCCGTTGGCAGGAACACCTCGCCTCCGAACGGGTCGCGTTCCTCCGTGCGGTCGCTGACCTCGATGTAACCCTTTGCCGCGAGCTTTTTCACGGCGTCGGCGCTGGCATTGGTTTGCTCCAACAGCCGCGCCACGAACATGCCTTCGGTGTTGGCACGCAACGCCTCGATGATCCGCGCTTGCGCCTTGGCGCGTTTGGCTAGCACGGCGAGATCTTTTGGCGAAACCGTGCCAAGTTTGACGAACTGGCGTTCCTTCCAACTGATCTGCGCCTTGCGCACCACTTCGGGCAACGCGCACCGCACCGCCTGCTCGACGCGACAGCAGTAGTACCTGGCCATCCAACGGGTCAGTTCGAGAATCTTGTCGCTCAGCAGCGGTTTCTTGCCGACGACCTCCGCGATTTCTTTTAACTTTGCATGCGGTGAACTGTCAGCAAGCCCTACCACATACCCCTGTGTTCGCGTCCGGCCAAACGGCACAGCGACGCGCGAACCGACGCGTACCGCGTCCGTCAAAGCTGGCGGAATTCGGTAATCAAACTCGCGGTCCAACGCTAGGTCCACAACAACTTTGGCAATACCGTTACTCACGTGCCGATCATATTACTGTATCCGCCGATTCTGGACGAAGCGAAACTCGCGACGGTTGCCGGTTCGGCAAACTTCGGTTAACATAAGAGTGATGCGACGTATCGCTCTACATCATTATTGTTCGGGTGCGCGATGAATAAACTATTGAAGATCATCGGGGTGGTTGCGGGCGGGTGGATTGGATGGTGGATTGGATACAAGGTTGGACTCATGACGGCTTGGGTGTTGAGCGGTATCGGCTCGATGGTCGGCGTGTACATCGGGTGGCGGATCACTCGGGATTATTTGGAGTGAATGGTTGTCGCGGGCACTGGTTCTCCGCTACAAATGCAATACGCGTATGAGTTTCCTCGAAATACTGCTGATCGCGGCCAGCTTGGCGATGGACGCGTTCGCGGTGGCGCTGAGCGCTGGAACCAGCGGACACGGCCAGAAGATGCGGCCGGCGCTGCGATTGTCGTTTTACTTCGGCTTCTTTCAGTTCTTGATGCCAATCGTCGGTTGGTTCTTGGGCGCGAGCCTCGCGCAGGTGATTCGCGGATTCAACAACTGGGTGGTGTTCGGGCTGCTGGCATTTGTGGGTGGGCATATGTTGTACGAGGCGATCCGGCGCGAGGAACATGAGTTGCCAGCCGATCCAACGCGCGGGATGCGGCTGCTGACGTTGAGCGTGGCAACGAGCATCGATGCGTTGGCGGTCGGGCTGGGCCTCGGGATGCTACATATCTCAATTTGGTATCCGAGCGTCGTGATCGGTGTGGTGACGGCGGGATTGTCGTTGCTTGGAGTCCATCTTGGCAACCGGTTACGCAGCGGTTTGGGCAGGCGCATGGAACTGGTGGGCGGCGTCATTTTGATCATCATTGGCCTGCGTATTCTATTCTCGCGCTGACTCGATGGGCGCGCCACGGCACCGCGAAAATCGGGTTTGACGCGGGGGAATCTCTCCATTAGTTTCCGCTAGCACGAATCCGTTGTGTAACAAGTTCTGACGACGAAGGAGAAATTCAGACAATGATTGTAACGACAGCACAATTGTTCAAGGTCGCATACGGGCGGTTCGCCATTGGCGCATACAACATCAACAATTTGGAGCAGTGCGTGGGATTGTTTCGCGGCAACCTCCAGAGTAAGGCGCCGTTTATTATTCAGATTTCCAAGGGCGCTCGCAAGTACACCGATAAACGGTTTCTTGAGGCCATCATCCGGGCTGCTGACCAGATCTTTCCCGAAACCATTTTCGCGGTGCACCTTGACCACGGCGACGAGCAAAGCTGCATGGACTGCATCAAGTCCGGCTTCTACAGCTCGGTGATGATCGATGCCAGCCATGAACCGTTCGAGAAGAACATCGAGATCACAAAGCGTGTCGCAGACGCGGCTCACGCCAAGGGACTTTCGGTCGAGGCCGAACTCGGCCAGCTCGGTGGTGTCGAGGAAGATATCGTCGGCTCCGTGAAACTGACCAACCCGGCGCAGGCCGTGGAATTCGTGGAACGCAGCAAGTGCGACTCGCTTGCCGTGGCGATTGGCACCAGCCACGGCGCGTTCAAGTTCAAGGCCGAACCGGGCAAGAAACTAGGTCTGCACTTTGAAGTGGTCGAGAAGATTCGGAAGTTGCTGCCCGGGTTCCCAATGGTTCTGCACGGCAGCTCAAGCGTGCCGAAATCGGAGGTCGAACGCATCAATGCCGCCGGCGGCAAACTCAAGGACGCCAGCGGCGTGCCCGAGGAAGACCTCGCCAAAGCCGGCAAGATGGGCGTTTGCAAGGTCAACATCGATACCGATGGCCGGCTCGTCTGGACCCGTGTCCATCGTGAGTTCTTCCGCGATTTTCCAGAGAAGTTCGACCTGCGCGACATTGGCATACCGTTCATGGAAGAATACGCCAAGATGATCGCCGGGAAGAACCAGATGCTCGGCAGCGCCGGCCATCTCGATGAAGTCCGCGCATCGCTCGGCAAGAACTAATTCATCTTGATGTGGCAAAACCGCAACGGAAACATCGGCCCGATGCCGCTGGTTTTTCGCAGCATGTTTAACGAAGCCCGGTTGCGGCCGGGACCATTGCGGGCATTTGGTTCGACGGCGCATTCGGAGTGATTCGCCAGGCGGGCTCAGCCATAACCTCTTTCGGGCGGGAGCCGAGTATGATACTGAGCCGGTTGGACTGACCGTCGCGCACCACGGTAACAGCGGTTGTCTCACCGCAACGGTAGTAGAAAACCGAGTTCAACACGTCGCCGAGCCGTCGCACGTCATTGGTGTGGATTTTCGCCACCACATCGCCTTCGCGGAAGCCGGCTGCTGCCGCTGGTGTGTTGGAAAACACTTCTTGGACAAACACCTGCCACTGATTCGAAGCTGCCGGCAGAAATTCAATCAGACGTTCCGCCACACCTAAACCAACCCAGCCATGACGCGGTTCTCCATAGCGCATGATGTCAGCCGCCACCTTCTCTAGTCCTCGAACCGGCAGCGCGTAACATTGATCGCCTTGGTGTGACGCCACCACCAGTCCTACCACTTCGCCGCGCGCGTTGAGCAACGGACCACCGCCCTGGCCCGGGCTAAGGCTGCAGCTCGCGCGTATGTGCGGAAGTGCGAAAACGTGTCCCCCACACTTCACATCGAAGCCGTTGACAAATCCCACCACCGGCGCACTCGGCGAATCATAAGGAAACCCGATGGCGATGACCATCGAGCCGACACGCAATTCATCAGGGTTGCCCAGTGGCAGGGCCGGTGTGCTTCGCTTCGCTTCGCCCGCCTGTTCCAAGTCGGTTTGGAGCAGAGCGAGATTCGTGTGTGGATCGCACCCCAAAACCCGCGCTGGCAACCGTTGTCCGCGCCACTCGATCCAACAACGATCGCAGTCCTCCACGACTGTCGCCGCAGTCAACAACCGGCCGCTGCTGTCGATGAAGAACCCGGTCCCAACGCGGTGATTGGAGCCAAATGGAAAATTGCCGAACTGCAGGTCGCGCTCGGCATGCACCCTAACGATGGCGTCACAAGATTCTTTGTAGATCGAGATGACTTCCTGATTGATCGTTTCGAGCACAATACCAGCCGTGGCTGTGGCTGCGGCGCTCAAGACCCCGAGCAACAGCATGGCGCACCGCTTAGAAATCGACGCGTGGCCCATCATAACTGGCTGGCGTAATCACGAGGTGATCCAGTACGTAATTAGGCGCGCTCGTTTTCATGCGCGCCTCCGCAGGGACCAGAACCACGTGGGTTGTGGCATCGGTCGTGGTATCTCGGGCGACAGACGCGAGAATCGGCGCACCGTTTTGGGCAGCAACCCAATGGGAACCCCCTGCCGGGGAATCGCTCACTTTTACATTCTGACCGACAGGCGTGGCCGTTCGTTCCGCGACCATTGGTTTGGTCTGGTACGCGATCATCCACGAGGCGATTGCTGCTACCAGTAATACACTTGCCGCGCCGACCAGGCCATAACGCAACGTCCAAACTGGCGGCGTCATTCGGAAATCACGCCACTGCGCCTTCAGCCGCAGCCATAGGCTTGCCGGCGACGCTGTCTCCGCCTGCAGTCGGCTATGAAACTCATCCAGAAAACCGGAGAAATATGCGGGCGCGGGTTGTTCGTAACGTTTGAGCGCCAGTAATCGCCGGAGATGCGCGGCGCGCTGCTGTGCCACACGGCAATCAGTGCAATCGGTCAAGTGCCGCCGCAATTGCTCCGCCAATGCCTCCGGCAGGCGTCCTTCCGCGAGTTCATCAAACAATCGCTGTATTTTCCGGCAGTTCATGCGACCTCTCACAAGTAATCCGACAGCAACGCTTGCAGATACCGGCGCGCATAAAACAACCGCGACCGCACAGTGCCTTCCGTGCAGCGCATCGCTTTTGCTATGTCGGCATGAGTCATGCCCTGTATATCGTGCATAATCACAACTGCTCTGTGAGGTTCTGACAATTTTTGCAAGGCTTCGTTCAAACACTGTTGAAGCTCGTTCAGGCCAACTTGACGCCGGGGCGTATCGTGCGACATCAATTCCACGAAATCCGGATCGGTCTGAATGTTGTTGTCCACGTCGTCGAGGCTGAAGTGCTGACGCTGGCGCCGCCGTTTCAGAAAGTTGATCGTGCGGTTGACGGCGATGCGGTAGATCCAGGTGTAAAAACTCGCATTGCCCTTGAAGCCGCGGAGGCTCCGGTACGCCTTGATGAACGCGTCCTGCACAAGGTCGTTGGCATCCTCGCGGTTGCTGGTCATATGATATACGGTCGCGTACAGACGTTCCTTGTAGCGCCCGACGAGCACATCGAATGCCTTGGCATCGCCACGTCGCGCCCGCGCAACAAGCGTTTCGTCGTCTTCGTGATGCGCGTCGGTCTCTCGCTCGACCGCCGGCGCGGTTCCGCTTTCAGGAAGGACCGTCGTCTCAAACTCAGATTTTCTGGAGGGCTTCATGACTGCGCTACCGCGCTTTCGCCACCAGTCCGGCTTTATGCGACCGCCGTCGCGGCCGCTGGGGCCAGTAATGCGCAACTCTGTTCGGCAAAATGATCCGCCAACATGGACATGCTTTGGGTGAAACTGTTGGCAGGCACCCGCGCGAGGTAGTCTTCGGCCCGCGCGATGGATTGCTGGATCACCACCAGAGATTCACTCATCACGCCGTTGCCAGCTACCAGCGCGAGCAACTTCGCGTATTCCTGCGGGTTCCCCTGAAAAAGCGAGGCCGCAATTTCATCACGCTGCGCGGCATCGACATCTTGCAGAAGCAGCAGCCACGGCAAAGTGAGTTTCCCCTTCTTCATGTCTGTTCCCAGCGATTTGCCCACCTTCTGTTCATGTCCAAAGATATCCACACAATCGTCGTAAATCTGATAGGCAATTCCCAGGTTGACCCCGAACTCCCGCAATGCCCCGGCAACCGTCGCCGGCGCATCGTTCAAACACGCGCCAAGTTCACTGCTCAGACCAAACAAGCCGCCGGTCTTCATGCGGATGATTTCAAGATATTGTTCGACAGACATTTCCGAGTCGAATCGTTTCTGCGTCTGCAGAATCTCGCCCGAGCAGACCGTGCCGACTACCTCGCTGATCTTGCGACACGCTTCGGCAGGAAGGTGCTCCACGGCAAGCCGCGATGCGTTGGCGAAAAGACAATCGCCGAGCAACACGCTGATCTCGTTCCCCCAACAGGCGTTCGCAGTCGGCAGACCGTGACGGAGTCCGGCCCCGTCCAGCACATCGTCGTGGACGAGCGACGCGACGTGGATCAACTCAACGATCACCCCCAAATGAAGATGGTTCTGCTCAATTCGACCGGTGGCCCCGCCTGCCAGCAACGCCAGCGCCGGCCGCAGTCGCTTCCCTTTTCCACCCAGCACGTAGTTGACGTATTCGCCGACCCGGGGATCAAATGAGCGCGCCTGTTCGACCAGTGCCCGCTCTACGCCGGCCAGATCGGCATGGATCGGCGCAAACAGATTCGCAAGCTTGTCTTCTGATAGTGCTGATCGCGGAACGTTACCCGTGAACGCGGCCATTGTGTAAACACATTACGAGGCACTGTAAAGAGAGTCAACCATGAAGCCCGGGGCAGTTGTTACGTCTCCGTGCCGCGGCTGTTTTCCACGGCACGCCGGAAATGCAAACGCACGTCAGGAAGAACTAAAGCTTACGCTGTGGGATCCTGCTGTTTCTGGACGAGTGATTTACTGCGCTTGATGACCCCATCCAACACCTCGCGGAACTGTTCCAGGCCTGAAACCGGCACTACGATCGCGTCTTGGCGACCGCCGACCTCTTCAACTATCCTGAGGAACGGTCCCCGTTGGTTTTCGCACAGATCAAACGTGAACCGCTTGCGCTCGATCCGCAAGGTGCTTCGTTGTTGTGGATTATCCACTATTGACGTGTCCTCTGATAACGGTCGGGCACCCCCTTGATCGCTCTGGTCAGAACAACCACGTGCCAACTTTGTCTTACCCCGGAATACTGCGCGTGGTTTTTACCAAACCGCACGTTTGGAAGTCAACATCAGGATTGCCATTTGATGTCGGGTTATCCCAAAAGATTCACGTTGCTCCGCGATTCGAAGACGGGAGAAGCGCAGTCGTACAAACACAAGGACGGAAAACTGGTGCACCCGGAAGGACTTGAACCTTCAACCCGCTGATTAAGAGGATTGCAAGCCGCGTGCCTCGGCGTGCCGTGTCGGGTTGTCATGTGCCTGCTAGTGTGCATCTTACGCCGCTTTCGACACCATCGGGCTTGTGTGGGTTCTTGGTGAATCTTGGGGGCACGCGGGTATATTTTCGGGTATACCGGAAACGGCCTTGCCGCTTGGTGCAACCGTGTGGCGCACACGCCGCGCTTGCGCCAGCAGGTGATCATCGCGCAAGTCGCCGTAAGTGGTCGCAATGATTGCCGGCCCGGTCTTGTCGCCTATCAGCATCGCAATTTCCGCATCGGTAAGCCCGCTCTGCCGCGCTTGCGTGACGAAGTAGCTTCGCAGTCCGTGCGGGGTGACGTGCGGCAGCTTCAACTCGCGGCACACTGCCGCCAGCCGGTGACGCACGGCAGAAACATCGCGGGGCTTGCTGGGGTCAAACGGTGACGGGAAAAGAAGCTCACTTGTCGCCCGCGTTTGCATACCGCACAAGAGCGTTTCAAGCTCTAGGGTAATTGCAACCCACGGATTGCAGCCGCGCTTTTCACGTTTCACGTTTACCAACCCTTCCCCTAGATTCACCGTCGCCCACGTCAACGGCAACGCCTCGCCAATCCGCAAGCCGCTGTAGGCCAGAAACGCCACAAGGTCAGCAACCCCCGTCTCCCGTCTATCGCGCAGCCAGCCGGTGATCTTCGCCAAGCCTTCGGGCGTCGGGGCAACCTCGCGGCAGTGGCGCACGTCCTCGGCAACCGTGTAATCCGTCCGGCCTGTCAGCGGATTCGCCTTTAACTCGCCACGGCGCACGGCAAGGTTGAAAGCGTTGCTCAGGTAGGTCAACTCTAGGTCAACGCCACGGTCGCCGCCCCTTGTGTGCCGTTTGACTTGCTCGCCGTCTTTGCGTGTCAAAGTGACAACGTAACCCCCGCCGTCGCGCCAGTCTCGATACTTGTCGCAATCGGCCAGCTTCAACGTTACCGCCGCCCGCTCGCCAAAGTAACGGCGCACAGGGTTCAACGCATTCAACTCGTTTTGCACGGTGTTCGGTGACTTTGGGCGCATTTTCTTCGTCGGGCAACCCGCCGCAATGTAAGCGTCCAACACCTTGCCCACGGTCAAGCGGTTGCGGTTTAGTGCGGCCTCTGCCGTCTCGATGCCGTGCGCCTGCAAGACTTGTTCTTCGCGCCACTTCTTCAGCAGCTTGCGGGCGGTCGTCAAGTCGTTGGTGCCGGTGCCGCGCCAGGTGCGCTTGCCGTTGTCGCGCACGCGGGCGTAAATCAGCCCGCCGCGCCGATACAAGCCGGGGGCAATTCGATCAAAGCCGGTTGCTTTCATGGTAGTTTCCCCAAGTAACGGGTTATCAGTCTTTCGATTGCCCAGCTTTTCGGGCAACCGCGTTTCTGGCAATAGGCGTCCAGCTTCGCGGACACGTCGGGCGGTAAACAAATAGAGAACCGCACCACCGGGCCCGCTTTGCTATTCGGTGTTCGTGTCATTTGTGTTTCTCCCTTCGCTGATACAGTAACACTGATAACAACGTTTGCAAGCTCTTTTTTGCGTTACCTAAAGATTTTTCGGGCGGTAGTTTTGCATGGCAGCGGCCTTGCCCCCTGCTTGGTGCAACGGTGCAATCACGGTGCAATTGCACTCCTGCACCTTTGGGCTTGTCGCCGCTGCGGGGAGCGGCTATGCCTTTGGCAGACAGAAGGACGCCCAGCATGACAGAACAGAAGAAAGTCACTCTTGAGTATGTTGAGCGCAGACTAATTGCCGAACATCGTGAGCCATTCCACAATTGGCTCAGGCAAATCATAACACTTGCTTCGGGAGCGCTCACTTTACTGGTTGGCCTCCAGAGCCACTACATCCCGCAGCATCCAAAAGGACTGTGGCTGCTGAGATTATGTTGGGGTTGTTTAGCGGGGTCTGTTTTGTCTGGTGTCTTTTCACTTCGGTCGGAATGGCAGACGCCTCTAAGCGGGGCAATGAAACTTCGCTCGATTCGCACCACGTTGGGAGAAGATGCAGCGATGGACTACGTGCTGGCAAATCCGAGCATAGTCCCAGATAGAAAATTTGCCATAGCCACACGCGCCACGTTCTACCTTTTCTGCATTGCTGTTGTCTCAGTCGCCATATTTGCAGTGTGGAATCTTGGCTAGTCGGCGTTGACGGTCTTTGGGCTTCAGTGCAGAATTGGTGCAACTGCACCGCCGCACTTCTAGTGCAACGGTGCAACAACCCTATAGGGGTTGCACCTTGCACTAAGCAGAAAGTTTTAGGTTTTCTCATATCGCCCTTGTGAGTTCTTGCGGACTGTCTTAGCGTCGGTTGCCCGACGGATTGCGTCCTTCGCGGTGCGCTCGCTGGTGTCAAACCGCTCGCACAACTCCTCGACAAGTTTGCCGTAGGCGAGTTCGCGCTTGCTCCCGATTGTCGCCGCCACGTCTTGCGGCGTGATCTTCGTTGCCCTTTGCCGCCCGTCGAAAACGTAGTCGGGCAGTAAATCAAACCAGAGCGTGTCAGGATTGTGTTGTAGTGCCCGTTGCGGTGGTTCTGCGGCGTTCCGCAAGGTGAAGGCCAGCTTCACAATGCCTTCGTCGGCGTTCTCGAATGTCAGCGTCAACAAACTGTCAGCCCAGTCCGCGATTGTGCTACTGCCCCGGCTGCGGTGCGCTGGCGTCACAAGCCCTTCCCCGCTGCCCTTCCCATGATGATGCACTAGCAGTATGGCCACTCCATAATCAGCAATCAGGGCATCCAGTGGGTCAAAGAACGCGGTCATGTCCTGCACCTTGTCCTCGCTGCCCGTGTTGAACTTGTAGAGCGGGTCAAAGACAACCACATCGGGCTTGTGTAGCTCGACGGCCTGGCGGAT
>CAIKBP010000131.1 GCA_903825695.1 uncultured Verrucomicrobiota bacterium | reverse complement strand
TACATGCCATTCCCGCAGGCGACGCCGCCGCTGGTGTTGTTCGATCCGGAAGCGTGCATCCAACTCAAGACCGGCAAATGCAAGAAGACCTGCGTCGAGGCGTGCGATCGTAAGGCGATCAAGTTCGACCAGAAAGAGGAACTCGTTGAGATAAACGTCGGCACGATCATTCTCGCCACCGGTTTCCAGACGTTCGATGGGAAACGGATGCCTCAGTACGGATACGGCGTGCACCCGAACGTGTACTCCGCGTTGCAGGTTGAGCGCATGGTCAACGCCAGCGGCCCGACTGAAGGTCACATCAAATTGAAGGACGGCAAAGAACCTAAGGCGGTCGGCATCATCCACTGTGTCGGCTCGCGCGACAACCGCACCAATCGCTGGTGTTCGCGCGTTTGCTGTATGTACTCAATGAAGCTCGCACATCTTATCAAGCAGCATACCGATGCCGAGGTGTTCAACTTTTACATCGACGTCCGCGCGGCCGGCAAAGGATACGAGGAGTTCTACGAGCGACTGCAGGAGGAGGGCGTTCATTTCATCCGCGGCCGCGTGGCCGAAGTCACCGACTGGGCAGCGAAGAAAGAGGAGGAAGGTAAACTCGTGATCCGCGTCGAGGACACGCTTGCCGGTTTCGTCCGGCGCATCCCGGTGGACATGGTGGTTTTGGCGAACGGGCTTGAACCGCAAGCCGATTCCCAAGACGTGCGGCGGATGTTCAATATAAGTTGTTCGACCGAAGGTTGGTTCCTGGAGCGCCACCCGAAACTCGCGCCCGTGAACACGTTTACCGACGGCATTTTCCTGGCCGGTTGTTGTCAGGGGCCGAAGGACATTCCCGACACGGTCGCCCAAGCGGGCGCGGCCGCGGCGGAGGCATATGCATTGATCAACGCCGGCGAAATCGAACTTGAACCGAATACGAGTTACGTCGTGGCTGACGATTGCAGCGGTTGCAAGACTTGCATCCCGCTTTGTCCGTACACCGCGATTAGCCGCGACGAGGTGAAAAAGAAAGCCGTCATCAACGAGGCGTTGTGCAAGGGTTGTGGCGTCTGTGTCGCGGCTTGCCCGAGTGGTTCGATTCACCAGAACTTGTTCGATGACGAAGAAATATTCAGCGAAATCGAAGCGGTCATCGGTTAGCGAGGAGACTTGTTAATGGAAGCGAAAGCGAACGTACAACAAACAGGGAACGGCAAGTTTGAGCCGCGCATAGTCGCGTTCTTCTGCAACTGGTGCACTTACACCGCCGCGGACCTGGCCGGTGTGTCGCGCATGAAATACGCGCCGAACGTCCGTATCATCCGCCTGATGTGCTCTGGCCGGCTCGACCCGCAGTTCGTCATGGATGCGTTTGCGAAAGGCGCGGACGGCGTGCTCATCGGCGGCTGCCACCCGGGCGATTGCCATTATGTCGAGGGCAATTACAAGACGCTCCGGCGGATGGATCTATTGAAGCGGATGTTGAAAGATCTCGGCATCGAGGAAGACCGTGTCCGCCTTGAATGGATCTCCGCGTCTGAAGGCGACAGGGTCAAGTTTGTCGTCAACGACATCGTCGAGAAGGTCCGCGCGCTTGGTCCGCTGAACATGCCCGGGAAGTTCAAGGACTGGGACAGGGAAATTGAGGAACTGAACGGGAAAGTCCATGCCCAGGATAACGAGGAGGCAACTGCGCATGTCCACTAAACCGAAAATCGCTTTTTATTGGTGCGCATCGTGCGGCGGCTGCGAAGAATCCGTCGTGGATCTCGCTGAGGACATACTCATGGTGCTCGATGCCGTGGACATCGTGTTGTGGCCCGTGGCGCTGGATTTCAAAAAGAAGGATGTCGAGGCGATGCCCGATAAATCGATCGTGGCGACCCTGCTCAACGGCGCAATCCGATCATCCGAACAGGAAGAGATGGCGCGCTTGCTGCGCCGCAAAAGCCAATACCTTATCGCTTACGGGTCTTGCGCACACACCGGTGGCATCCCCGCGCTCGCCAATCAGTTCAGCCGCGAGCAGATTATGAAGTACGTTTACGAGGACGCGCCGACCGTGGCGAACGAAAACAAGACCCGGCCGGTAACAGAGTTCAAAGACAACGGTCGTACAGCGACGCTGCCCGAGTTCCGCAAGGTCGTCCGCGCTCTCGATCAGGTGGTCGAAGTTGACTATTACATCCCCGGTTGCCCGCCCACGTCAAAACTGTTGAAAGAGGCGGTTCTGGCGCTGCTTTCCGGCAAACTTCCGCCGAAAGGCAGCGTGCTCGCCCCCGACATCGCTTTGTGCGAGCAGTGCCCGCGCGTTGACAGCAAACCGCAAGACCTGAGTCTGACTGAATTCAAGCGTCCGCATCAGGTAATCATTGATCCCGACAAGTGTTTGCTGGCTCAAGGGCTTGCCTGTATGGGCCCGGCTACGCGGGGCGGATGCGAAGCGCGTTGCATCACGGGCAACATGCCATGCACCGGCTGTTTCGGTCCGACCAGCCGCATCCGTGACCACGGCGCGAAAATCCTGAGTTACATGGCGTCAACCGCGGCCGGCAAGGACGACAAGGAGATCGAAAAGATTCTGGCTGGTATTCCCGATCCGGTCGGCACGTTCTATCGTTACGGTCTGGCGAAGTGTATGCTTCGCGGAAAGGTCACCAGCCATGAATGACCCGGTAAAACAACTTTGGAACCAAGGGCAACAAAGAGCTGCAAGCGAGTACGCCCAGCGGCGTCGCATCGCCATTGACCCGATCACCCGTCTTGAAGGCCACGGCAAGATTGATATTTTTCTCGACCAAAAAGGCGACGTGGAACGCGCGTATTTCCAGGTGCCGGAGTTGCGCGGGTTTGAAGTGTTTTCAGTTGGACGACCAGCCGAAGACATGCCGCAGATCACATCGCGCATTTGCGGCGTCTGCCCGACGGCGCATCACATGGCCGGAACGAAGGCGCTGGACGATTTGTACAAGGTCGAGCCGACCTCGGCGGCCAAGAAGATCCGCGAGTTGGTTTACACCACGTTCATGCTCGAAGACCACGCGTTGCACGTATACATCCTCGGCGGTCCGGATTTCATCGTAGGCCCGGATGCGCCCCCAGAACTGCGCAACATCGTTGGCGTGATTCAAAAGGTCGGGCTTGAGATAGGCAAGAAAGTCATCAGCACGCGTCGCAGGTTGCGCGAGTTGATAACGTACCTCGGTGGGAAAGTGATTCACCCCGTGTTTGGCCTGCCCGGCGGCGTCGCGAAGGGAATATCGCCCGCCGACCTGCCACAATTCCAGCAACTGGCCAAGGATGGATTGGATTTTGCGCAATTTACGCTTCAGGTCTTCAAGGACATCGTTTTGAAGAATGAAGCGTATGTGAAGCTGATCACTTCGGACACCTACACCCATCGCACCTATTACATGGGCATGGTGGACGCGAACAACAAGGTCAACTTCTATGACGGCAAGATTCGCGTCGTCACACCCGATGGCAAGGAGTACGCCAAGTTTACGGCGCAACAGTACCGCGATTTCGTGGCTGAACATGTCGAGCCATGGAGTTACATGAAGTTCTGCTATCTCAAACCCGTTGGCTGGAATGGTTTCACGGAGGGCGAGAAGAGCGGCATTTACTCTGTTGCACCGCTGGCGCGGCTGAACGTGTCCGATGGCATGGCGACGCCGCTGGCCCAAAAGGCGTATGAGGAATTCTACGCTACACTGGGCGGCAAACCCGTCCATCATACGCTTGCCAATCACTGGGCGCGCGTTGTCGAGATGTTGTACGCCGCCGAACGGATGAACGAACTCATCAATGATCCGGAGATCACCAGCAAAAACCTACGCGTTATCCCGACCGCGAAACCTATGATTGGCATCGGCGTGGTCGAAGCGCCGCGTGGCACGCTGATCCATCAATACGAGACAGACGAAAACGGTATAATTTGCAAAGCCAACCTGATCGTAGCCACGCAAGGCAATGCCGCTCGCATGGCGATGAGCGTCGAGAAAGCGGCCAGGGGTTTGATCCATGGTGGCGCGGTGGACCAGGGGCTGCTCAACAAAGTCGAGATGGCCTTTCGCGCCTATGATCCCTGTTTGGGCTGTGCCACGCATGCTATCGGTCAAACTCCGATGATTGTTACGATCCGCGACGCGTCGTCCGGCCGCGTTCTGCACACGCTGCGGCGCGATTGACAAGGCGCCACGCCGCGCCGATGATATCAGGTCTTCTTCATGAACGTGAAAGTTCTACGCAATGTCTTGGAAGCTAACGACCAGTTGGCATCGCGTATTCGTAACCAGCTTGCAGCCAAGAAGATATCAGCCATCAACCTGATCAGCGGACCGGGCGCCGGCAAGACCTCATTACTGGAGAAAACGATCCCCGCGCTCAGTCATCATTACCGCATCGGCGTCTTGGAAGGCGACATCGCCACGACGCGCGATGCCGACCGGATCGCGAAGCTTGGCGTGCCGGTTGTTCAACTTCTCACGGGCGGCGCTTGCCATCTAGAGGCGCCGCTGGTGCAGCGCGGATTGAACGAGCTTGATCTGGACGCGCTCGACTTGGTGTTCATCGAGAACGTCGGCAACATTGCTTGCCCGGCCGAATTTGATCTGGGCGAGAAGGCCAAAGTGGGCATACTCAGTGTCACCGAAGGTCACGACAAACCCGCCAAGTATCCATTGCTGTTCCACGAAATCAGCGCGCTGGTGTTGAACAAAATGGATTTGCTGCCGCACACGAATTTTGATTTCGACCAGTTTCTTAGCGATTTTCGCAAGCTAAATGCAGAAGCGACGGTCTTTAAGGTCTCATGCCAGACAGGGCAGGGGATCGGCGAATGGACGCATTGGTTGGAGCACGTCGTGGCAGGTGAGATCGCAGTCGCGCCGCATTCACACGATCACCGCATCCTCGACGAGACCATCCAACCACACCAGCATCCTCACCGGCAACATCATGCCGAGGTGGCGCGCGAATGAAGACGTGCGTGCGCGCCAGGATCGTTGGCCGCGTTCAGGGCGTTGGGTTTCGTCCGACCGTTTATCGTTATGCCACGCAACTCGGTCTTGGCGGTTTCGTCTGTAACGGTCCGCACGGCGTCACGGTCGAGGTGGAAGGCGACGACCAGAAGGTCGGGGCGTTCTTTGAACGTCTGGCCAACGAACCACCTCGGCAAGCGGTGATTGCGGACGTCAGCACGGAGGTCCTTGCCGGGAAGGGCTACGAACGGTTTGAGGTTGTGGAATCCGAGTCTGATGGAGACGCCTCGGTACATATTTCGCCCGACCTGGCGATATGTGACGATTGCCTGCGCGAATTGTTTGACCAGCAGGATCGCCGCCACGGCTATCCCTTCATTAACTGCACCAACTGCGGCCCGCGTTTCACGATCATCCGCGATCTACCCTACGATCGCGACAAGACCTCGATGGCCGGTTTCACGATGTGCGAACCTTGCGACCGCGAGTATCACGATCCGCGCGATCGGCGGTTCCACGCGCAACCAGACGCGTGTGAGAAGTGTGGGCCGAGGCTCGATCTGATTACGGCGGATAAATCCAACCGTGAATCTAGTTCGCGCCCGCAACTTGTCAGGGTCATCGAGCTTCTTGGGCATGGCGACATTATCGCGATCAAGGGTCTCGGTGGCTATCACCTGGCGTGCGATGCGTTCAATTCTGAAGCGCTCGCCCGTCTTCGTCAGCGCAAGCATCGCCCCCACAAACCGTTTGCCGTGATGTTCCGCGACATCGAGACGCTGAAACGTCATTGCGAAGTGAGCGAAATTGAGGAAGCGGAGTTGCTGTCTGTGGCGCGCCCGATTGTGGTGTTGCGATGGAAACGCGTCACTCCCACGCTGCAACCGGCGGTCTCCCCGGATTCCCAAACTCTTGGCGCGTTCCTGCCGTACACGCCGTTGCATTACCTGTTGATGCAAAGTTTCGACGCCCTTGTGATGACCAGCGGCAATCTTACGGACGAACCGATCGTAAGTGATGAGAGCGAGCTTCCAACATTGCTGGGCTCGACGAATTCCAGCCATGGTCCGGTTGCCGACGCCGCACTGACACATGACCGGCCAATCGTCCACAAGTGTGACGATTCGGTGCTGCGCGTCGTCAACGGTAAGCGACAGTTTTTCCGCCGTGCGCGTGGTTTTGTGCCGAATCCGGTCCGATTTGCAGTTGCATCCCCGCATATTTTGGCTGTTGGTGGGGAACTGAAGAACACATTCTGCCTTGCTCGCGATGGGTACGCGTTTCTCTCGCAACACATCGGCGACCTTAAAGATTACAGGACGTACGATTACTTCGGCCACGAAATTGCCGCATGGCAGAAGCTGATGCGAATCGAGCCTGAAGTGGTCGCGTACGACCTGCATCCATCCTATCTTTCCACCAAATATGCAGAGCGGCATCCCGCCGCGAAGAAGATCGGCGTTCAACATCATCATGCGCACGTCGCCAGCGTCATGGCGGAACACGATTTGCACGGACCTGTGATTGGCGTAGTGCTCGACGGCACCGGCTATGGCACTGACGGGACGATTTGGGGCGGAGAATTTCTCGTGGCAACCCGCACCGACTTCGAGCGAGTAGCGCATCTTAAACAATACCCATTGCCCGGTGGCGACAAGGCCATCGAAGAACCATGGCGGATGGCGGCTAGCGTTCTGCTGTCGGAAGGATTGTGCGAGGTGACGCCGAAACTGCGCCCGATTAAGGAAATGATCGAAGCCGGGTTCAACTCGCCGCTGACTTCAAGCGCGGGACGCATGTTCGACGCCGTCGCCGCCATCCTCGGTCTCTGTGACGTTGCCACTTACGAAGCGCAGGCGGCGATTCGGCTGGAGGCGATCGCGGACGCACGTGTCCGTGAGAGTTATCGGTTTGAAGTCTTGGCGCAAGGTCAGTCGTGGATTTTGTATTTTGGCGGGACGATCCGCGGGGTTCTTGAGGACAAACGGCGCGGCAATGATGTCAGCGTGATTGCGGCGAAGTTCCACAATTCAGTTGCTGCGGCAATCCTTCAGACTTGTCTGTTGGTGCGCGTCGAGCGCGGCTTGGAAACGGTTGTGTTATCGGGCGGCGTTTTCCAGAACGAATTATTGCTACAGCGCACAGTTGAGGCGTTGCAGGCGCAGGAATTCAAGGTCTTCACCAATACGTTGGTGCCGCCCAATGACGGCGGTTTGGCGCTCGGGCAAGCAGCGGTGGCATCGGCGCGGATGAAATCAGAATTGGAGCACAAACCGTGTGTTTAGCTGTC
>CAIKBP010000130.1 GCA_903825695.1 uncultured Verrucomicrobiota bacterium | reverse complement strand
TGCCCTGGTTGGAGGATTATTTAGCAGGTCATGAAATTCTGTGCCGCTCTCACCATGAAGGTTGTGGCGCGCGAGGCCGTCGAGGACCTGGCGCAGCAGGTCAACGATCATCTTGGCTCCGGAAAGGCCGACCTGATGTTGTTGTTTGTCCATCTGCATTTCATTTCTGAGATGGACAGCGTGGCGGAAAACATTCGCGAACTTACCGGCGCGCATCGGTTGGTTGGCTGCACCGGCGCGGGAATCATCGGCGTGCGAAAGGAAATCGAGCAAGGTCCGGCAATGTCGTTGCTGGCGGCAGAACTTCCCGGTGTCGAGGTCACGCCATTTCGCATTGGGGAAAGCGATCTCAGTGAGGCGTCCGGGCCGAATTACTGGCACTTCATTTTGGATTTGCCACCTGAAACGAACCCGAACTTCATTCTCTTTGGCGACCCGTTCAGCATCCCGGTCGTTCGGCTGGTTGAGGAACTCACTGGCGCATATCCCGGCGCGCCGATAGTCGGGGCATTGGCCAGCGGCAGCCGCGAGACCGGAGACAACCGTCTGATTCTCGACAACAAGGTTTACTCCGATGGCGCCGTGGGAGTCGCGCTGTCGGGCGACGTTGTGCTGCGCACGCTTGTCGCACAGAGCTGCCGGCCGATCGGCGAACCGCTGGTCGTGACACGCGCGGACAAGAACATCATCCTCGAGTTGGGTGGACAACCGCCGCTGGCCGTGTTGAAAGATCTGCTGCCAAACCTTTCCGCTCGTGACCAGCAACTGGCGCGAACCTCGTTGCTACTGGGTTGCGTCATTAATGAATACCAGGAGGACTTCAAACAGGGTGACTTTCTTGTGCGTGGATTGCTGGGCACCGACCCGCATTCCGGCGCGCTGGTTGTAGGAGACTGGATTCGACCGGGACAAACCGTGCAATTTCAGGTCCGCGATCCAAAGACCGCCGATGAAGATCTACGGCGCTGCCTCGACCGCGAACAATCGCGTCGTGCTGGTGCAGCGGCCTGCGGCGGTCTGCTGTTCAGTTGCCTCGGGCGTGGCGAACGAATGTACGGAGTGCCGAACCATGACATCGGTGTAACCCGCCAAATGATAGGTGGCATTCCGCTGGCAGGCTTTTTCGGCAATGGAGAGATCGGATTGGCTGGCAGTCGCGCTTTTGTTCACGGCTTCACGAGTGTACTCGGTTTGTTCGCCGAGCCACAGCATTGAGCCTGCAAACACACAGGGCTTGGTCCGTCCGGTCATTCCAGTTCTGGCAAAACAACCATCCCTACGAGGATTACGGACGGTACATCAGGTAAATTGTGCCTGCGATCAGGCCGACAATCCCCAACGCGCCAAGCACGAACACCCACCACAATGTCTTCATGGCCCGTGCCGCATGTAAATCACGATGGCGCGGCGGCAACAGCGGGAACAATTGGTGATCGAGTCGTGTTGCTTCAGCCGCCACCTCGGCCGGCGTTGCGAATGGTTGGCGACCCGTCGCGCCGACCATGCGTTCCACCAATTCGGCAACCGATTTTCTGACCGGACCGATACTATTGACCGCAGTGCCGAGCGCAGCAATATCTTCCTTCTTCGATCCGCTGACTGGATTATTTACAGATTGCAGTTCGGACAATTTCGCTACCCCATCGCGGGTGGTCACAATGTGTTCAACCGTCGGAGGCAAGTGCGCGATCCCGCGTTGCCACAACGTTTCCAGAGCTCCGGCCAACCCGGCTATCGTATGCAACAGGCGATGCTCGTCCACTGAGCCGCCATTTCGAAAAAACTCAGCCAGTGGCGGGCCATCAGTGAACTCCGTAGCGCAGAAATAACAGCCATCAGCGAATCCGGCTTCGAACACCGCGATAATGCGCGGATGCGTGATCTTAGCCGCCGCGCGCGCTTCGGAGAGGAATTGTTCCGATTCGCGGACGAATTCAGGCGCCAAGACCTTCAGGGCGACGGCGCGATCCATGGAGGTTTGCACTGCGGTGTACACAGGCCCCCATCGGCATTGGCCCAACACTTCGGCGAGCACATAGCCGCTAATGACCTTCCCGATCAGTTTTTCTCCGCTCGCTATTGGTTCTGCCATGACGCTTCTCGCAGGATAGTGGGTTCGCCGCTTACTTTGCCAAAGGACAGCGGCACGCCACAAGCTGTTTCTAAACATAATACCCGTGCGCAAATCTGGCAAGCCGCGGGCGTGATGATCCTCGCTGAGGTTGTCAAACGCCACGACCATGTGACCTGCGTTGAGTGGTTTCCACACGCACACGTTGCCGATGTATCCTGCCCCACCAGTCACAAAGACTTTCATGGCCAAGAAGAGGATGACGGAGCCACGGTTTCGCGGTTTGCATTGAGACTTTGGACAGAAACCGGCAAGTCATTGACAAGCTTGCATGAAAGCAGGGTGTCGCTTATGCTCGCCTGCGGATGATAGCGGTGCTCCCAAGGTTCAAGGCGTTCTTAATGGCCCAGCTTGAGCAGCTCGGGGGGATATTGTTGCTGCTGCTGGACATCGTGAAGACCCTGTTCAGCCAGCGACCCCGTTGGCGCGAGACCACGGACCAGATCTGCAAGATCGGCTGGCAATCGCAAGCGGTAGTGCTGATCACCGGGGCGTTCACGGGGATGGTGTTCACCGTGCAAACGGGACTGCAGTTCCACAAGGTGAAGATGGACACGGCAGTTGGCCCCGTGGTGAGCATTGCAATGATCCGGGAACTGGCGCCAGTGCTGACAGCGTTGATGGTAGCGGGGCGCGTCGGCGCGGCCATCGCGGCCGAGCTGGGAACGATGAAAGTGACCGAACAGCTCGACGCGTTGCGAGCGATGGGCACATCGCCGGTGGATTATCTGGTGCTGCCACGGTTCGTGGCGATGCTGGTGGCGCTGCCATTGTTGACGGCGGAGGCGATGGCGTTCGGGATTCTGAGTGGCTCCGTGGTGGCGGTGAAGATGCTGGGGATCGACGGCGCGTATTTCTGGAGCAATATGATCAAGTTCACCGCGGCCAATGACGTGGTGGGCGGGCTGGTCAAATCGGTATTTTTCGCCGTGTTCATCGCGTTGATCGCCTGTTACAAGGGGTTCAATGCGCGTGAGGGGGCCGAAGGCGTCGGGCGGGCAACAACGCAGGCAGTCGTGGTGTCGTCGTTGACGGTGCTGATTGCGAACTTCTTCATCGCGGTGTTGTACAACGCGATCAGTCCGCCGTGAGACGGATGGAGCAGCAGACACAGCCATGATTCAAATCGAAGGACTGCAAAAAGTGTTCAACGGCGTGACGGTGCTGCTGGACGTGAACTTTGAAATCCAAGACGGTGAGACGACAGTCATCATCGGACCTAGCGGCGTAGGCAAAAGCGTATTGTTGAAGCATTTGTGTGGGCTGCTTAAACCGGATGCGGGCCGGGTGCTGGTGAACGGTACGGACATCGTGCCGTTATCGGAACGGGCACTGTCGCCGATTCGGAAGCAGTTTGGTTTTTTGTTCCAGGGTGCCGCATTGTTCGATTCGATGACGGTGTTCGACAACGTGGCGTTTCCGCTACGCGAGGAACGCAAATTCGACGAGGCGGAGATTTCGCAGCGGGTCGAAGAGGCGTTGGTGATTGTGGATTTGTTTGACGCAAAAAACAAGAAGCCTGCCGAGTTGAGCGGCGGGATGCGTAAGCGCGCGGGGCTGGCACGGGCCTGTGTGGCGCGACCGAAATACATTTTGTACGACGAGCCGACGACGGGGCTGGACCCGATCTTGGCGGACAACATCAATGATTTGGTTCTGCGGTTGCAGGATCATTTTCACGCGACGAGCGTCGCAGTGACGCACGACATGGTTAGCGCATACAAGATCGCTAATCGCATCGCGATGTTGCACGAGGGACGTATCTACGCAGTGGGCACGCCACAGGAGATTCAAACAACCACGGACCCAATCGTGCGACAATTCATCACGGGCGGCGGTTCAACGCAGGAGGCGAAACATGGCGCAGTATCGATCCACTGAAATCAGGGTTGGCATCTTTGTGTTGGTTTGTCTGGTGCTGACGGCTGGGATGAT
>CAIKBP010000129.1 GCA_903825695.1 uncultured Verrucomicrobiota bacterium | reverse complement strand
GCGTGGCCGATGTGAAGATAACCGTTCGGTTCCGGCGGGAACCGTGTGACAATCTTCTTGTACCGTCCTTCCGCGAGATGCAGTTTGACAAACTCGCGGATGAAATCGGTCGGTTGCTCTGTCGCAGCCGGCTTCGGGTTTGGTTTAGGATTCGGCATAACGCCGATAGAAAACAGTATTTCCGGGGATTTGTCCACACTGCCGTCGGCAATCCCAGGACCGCTATTACTTCGTCAGCAGTTTGCGGCGGTATGCGGCGGCATCCGCGTGGCGAATGGCGTTCTGCTCCTTCACGGTAAGCGTACGCGGTTTACCGGCGGTGATGGCGGCAACCTGCGTTTTCGCCTGATCTTCAATAACAATCATCCGTGTCAACGCCTCACGGACGCTACAACCAATTGTGATGACTCCGTGGTTGCGCAAGCAGACGGCATTGACGCCTTTCGCGAACGCTTTCTCGACGGCAACGGCAAGTTTATGGCCACCAGGGGCGATAAATGGCAGGTACTCGACCCGGTCCACGAACGCGACGAAATCAGGCGTGAATGGCATGATCTTCGCCCCGCCGGAGATGAGGCCAACCGCGGTAGGTGGATGGGCATGGCAGACGAAACGGACATCGGAGCGCGCCTTGAAAATGCGCAGGTGCATTTCGACTTCGCACGTCGGCCTCAACCCGCCAAGTTGGTTCTCGCGGTTCAGATCGATGACCGACCATTCCTTCGGCTTGATATTGTCGAGGTCGTAGCCGGTTGGCGACAAATACACGAGCTTGCCGTCACGTCCGCTGATGTTGCCGCCGGGGCCGACGACGAGTCCATTCTCGACCATCGCCTTCCCCATATCCGTCAACGCCTTGATGATTTCCAATGCCATCGATGTTATCTCTCTATTGTCCACTTTGGCCGATGACGATCAGTCCGCTTCCGCATGATGAAAAAAGTCTAGCCGCAAGAAAGCGCAAAAGCCACAAACAATTGTGCAGGGCCGTCACTTCTTCGGCTTTTCCAGCAGGCCGCTTACGGCTTCGTCAGTCCAACTGCGCGAGAACATCTGCGGCGCTGCGCCATTGCGCCAGCGCAACAGTTCCGGGCGGGTCGCCGACGCTTCCGGCAATGCCGCGAAGTACAGTTCGCCGTGGTCGCGCCATGCAGGCATGATTCGAGACTTCCAGCCGCGTTTGGGCGAGACAATCTCTAACGTACCAGTTGTCGCGTCCAACACCGCTACGGAATCGGAACCGCTTTCGACGATGGCGATCTGGCGTCCGTCCGGACTAGGTACGAAGGCCGCGAGATCCTGCGGCAACGCGCCGGCCGCGCTGGGAACAGTCGCCACTACGGCATTGGTGCCCAGCGACGGATCAATCAAAAAGAAACGTGACTCCCGTTTGGCGAGCGCCGGTGCGGGCAATTGCTGTTGAAAACCGGCAAACAGAACTCGTCCATCCGGCAGACATCGCACTCGCGGCGTAAAACCCGAACCGCTCAACGCCAGCGGCAGGGTATTGCTCGCGACCAGTGTGCCGGCTGCGTCGACGACGGTACGACGTTCAACACGAACCAGCTTGATGTCGCTCAATTCCTTCTCGGTAAGCCGCACCGCGTACACGAGCGATTTGCCGTCAGGCGTCCAGTCGTAGATGCCCTCGACCTTGTCCGTCACCTGCATGCGGTTGGTGCCGCCGTCGAGCGGCGCGACCATTAACGTGTCACCGCGTACGAACGCCACCACCGGGGCCGATGGCGACGGACGTGGCTGCTGGAGATCGATCAGTGTGCGTTCGATCGCCCGCGGCTGGCCTAATGCCTGATTGCTGGCGAGCAGGAGAACTGAGACCTCGGCAACTCTGGTCGTACTGAGATTGGACAAATCGGCTTCCATCTTTGTGGGATTCTTGCATCCCTGGATAACTTGGTGAAGCACTGCGGGCTGAGTGTCGAGCAGATAAAGAATTGTGGGAGAGAGATACTCCGAGAGTTCCATCTTCAGCGGCTTGAAAAACTTCCCCTCCATGGCTTCTGAATCACCGTCCGCTGAAGCCAGAGCGGCCTTGAACAAACCGGGGAGTCCCTTGGCGAGGGATTCCACCGTCGCCATTTCTTGGGACGGTAAAAGGCGCGCTGCTTCTTCCCAGTTGGTTACTGTGAGTTCCCGGAGTAAGACCAGCCCCTTACTATCCGGGAGCCATGCAGCCGACACAACGTTGCTCAGCAGCGTGGCCGAGAGGTTGCCGTTGGTGTCCACAAGGCGAAGCTCGTTTCCGACTCGCATAACTGCGCGTGTGCCATCGGGCGACCAAGACAGCCGTTCTTCAACCTCGTTGCATCCTATCGCCAGCAGCAACGCCGCGATCCCAAACGAAAAGCAAATGCTACGAACGCGCATAACTCAACCCTCCTTCATCCTTGTTGTTTGACCACGATGGACGCTCCGTGGTGGGAATCGTAGGTCACCTGATATTGCGTCCATAAACTTTTGTACCGGCTGTCGGCAATGTGAGTTGCAGCCGGGCCGCCCGCTCGCATCGTTCCCGAATGACTGGCGCCGTGTCCGGCGTGGTATCCCAGCCACCCGGCGAGCACTGCCACGACTATCAGCGCCGCTGTGCTGGCCAGTCGCGGAGCAAGCCAGCAAACAATCGGCATGATCCATGGTTTAGGTTCCGTTCCCGAGTTCGGTGCAAGGTCGGGAAAACGGCAGACTGTTTCACACGTCGTGCTGACCGTACGCGCCACGGCATCCGCCTCGGCTCGCGCCGAAGGTGCGGCCTCAAGGTAGGCATCTAGCAGTCCTGCGACATCCGGCGCAAGCTCTCCGAGTTGGCGGTCCACCAGCAACGCTCTCAATGTTTCGGGGTTCATAATGATACTTCTCCTTTGTTCAAACTCACCCCTGCTCCAACCGCTCGCGTAACACTTCAATGGCGTTGTGCAATCGCGAGCGGACTGTTCCTACAGGGATGCCGATAGCTTCCGCAATTTCCGCGTATGAAAGGTCGTGTTTGAAACGCAAATCCAAAATCTCTCGTTGGATCAAGGGGAGCTTGGCAATGGTTTCATGGGCAGCGGCCAGACGCGGGTCGGGTTGCGGCACCGCGATGGTGGCGAGGTATGAGTCATTCTCGCCAGGCGGTCTCGCCCGACGCCAAGCATTGGCGCTGACGTGGCGGGCGATACCGAACAGGTATCCTCGCGGCGACACTGCGTTACGACAACGATCCACCCGCCGCATCAATTGGAGAAACGTTTCGTGCAACAGGTCTTCCGCGGCATGAGGCGAACGGTGGCGCCGTAGGAAATAGGCGGTCAGCGCCTCCCGACTTTCCCGGTAAAGTTGCTCCACGTTGTCCGCGGGCTGAACTGTTTCAGACATACCGCCTCATACTCCTATCACTCAGTACGTCGCGCGGCGAGCCGGAAAAGTTCACCGCCCGGTGCTGGGATGGTCTATGAATCAGTTCAGGCACAAATGGACACGAATGGAACACGAATTAGTGATTACTCGCGGGGATCCGTGGCTCAGAAAAGCTCGTCGTGCTTCTTGCCGGTCTTCACGCCCAGCTTCTTCAACGCGAGTTCGGTCGGGACACGGCCTTGCGGGGTGCGCTTGACGTAACCTTCCTGGATCAGAAACGGCTCATAAACTTCCTCGATGGTGTCTGGTTCTTCGCCTACCGCCACGGCCAATGAGCTGATTCCGACAGGCTTGCTGCCAAATTTATGGACGAGCGTCTCGAGGATGCGCTTATCCATCTCGTCGAGACCATGTTCGTCGATCTCCAGCATCGCCAGAGCCTTGTCGGCGATCTCGGCAGTGATTCGTTTCGCCTTCACCTTCACCTGCGCGTAATCGCGGACGCGCTTCAGGAGATTGTTGGCGATGCGCGGCGTGCCGCGGGAGCGCCCGGCGATTTCCGCGGCACCGTCGGTGTCGATGTCCACGTTCAAAATGCGCGCGGAACGCGACACGATCGTTGCCAATTCCTCGGCGTTGTAATAACCCAGCCGTTCCGCCAGCCCGAACCGTGATCGTAACGGCGAGGTCAGCAATCCGCTGCGCGTCGTTGCGCCGATCAATGTGAACCGCGGCAGATTTAACCGCACGCTGCGGGCGTTTGGTCCTTGGTCGATGACAATGTCGAGCCGGAAATCTTCCATCGCAGGGTAAAGATATTCTTCCACCGTCTTTTGGAGCCGGTGGATTTCGTCGATGAACAACACATCGCCCACGTCGAGCTTGGTCAGGAGACCCGCGAGGTCGCCAGCCTTCTCGATGACCGGACCGCTGGTAGCAACGACATTAGCGCCCATCGCCTTGGCAAGGATGTAGGCCAGCGTGGTCTTGCCGAGGCCCGGCGGACCGCTTAACAGGATGTGGTCGAGCGACTCTTTCCGTTGCCGCGCGGCTTCGACGGCGAGTCCGAGTCGTTCCTTGACCTTGCGTTGCCCGGCGAAATCGGCAAACACGCCTGGGCGCAACGACACGTCCAGCGTCTTGTCATGGATGGTTTCGGTGACGAACCGTTCCGTCATGCCGCGAAGATGCGCGAAGCCGGCATCGTGACGCAAGCCGAAAAACGTGCATCACATCAATCGCTTGTGCTACATTGTTCCGCACGATGGTTCAGAATGTGATTTTGGATTGGTCGGGCACGCTGGTGGATGATTTAAAGCCGGTATGGAAGACGACCAATCACGTGTTTAGCGTGTGCGGGTTGCCGCCGGTGTCGCTGGATGAATTCCGTAGCGAGTTTTGTCTGCCGGTGCGGCGATATTACGAGCGGCTGGTGCCGCACATTCCGACGGCGGAGCTGGAGCGGATTTTCCTGCAGAAGTATCCCGAATACCGTAATGAAATCCGATTATTGCCGGATACGTTGGGTTTTCTGCAGTTCTGCGCGCTACGGCGGATGAATGTATTTATAGCCAGTTCAGTAGATACGGCCACGTACGAGTCGCTAATGGCGCGGTTCGGCCTTGTGCACTACATCACGAAAGCATATCTCGGCATCGAGGACAAGACGGTTAAGATTCATCAGATTCTCGACGAAAACCGACTTAACCGGAACGAAACGTTGTTTGTCGGCGACATGGAGCACGACATCGCTGCGGGCCAGGCGGGCGGCGTGCGGACATGCGCTGTGTTGAGCGGTTACAATCATTCGGAGACGTTACAGGCGCAGAAACCGGACTTGTTGTGTTTGAACCTCGGTGAGTTGCAGAAGATACTGATGGAAGACGGTGGTCGTTTCGGCTGTCGGCCGTCAGTCACCGGCCATCGGACCAATGGATAAGATTATCATCAGCGATTTAGAGGTGGAGGCGCGTGTTGGTACAACGGAGACGGAACAGGCGCGGCCCCAACGATTGTTGATCTCCGTGGAACTGGAGCGTGATCTCCGTCAAGCAGGGCGCACAGACGATTTGGCGGCGACAGCAGATTATGCCACGGTCGCCGGCTTGGCGCGCGAAATTGCCACGGTCAAGCCGCGGAACCTGGTGGAAGCGTTGGCCGAAGAATTGGCGCAGGCGATTCTTTCCCACAGACTGGCGGACACCGTGACGGTAGAGGTGAGGAAGTTCAGTGTTCCGAAAACCCGATTCGTTGGCGTGCGGTTGACCCGCAGCCAGCGGAAAGACGGCTGACAGCCAAACGAAGACCGGACGGTTTCCACACTGTTTCACCGCCAGTACTTCTGGAAATCATCCATGTCAGTTTTTTCTAGGGTCGGAAAACGCGTGTGACCGGGATCTTTCTCCGCAACGCCCAACCACTTCTCTTCCACTGTTTGGTAGGTTTTGATCGGGAGTTCATCGAGTGGAACAAGCAAGCCTGTGCGTTGATAGGGTTCCCAGATTTTTGGCATGATGACCGACAGGCTTAACATCAGGCATGAGATCAGAATCGTTGCGGAAATAGCGCCAAAGATGGGGCCGAGCAACCAATCTAGAATTCGTGGATACGGGGCCACAGGGTTTTTATGCGCAAACTGCGTAAGCAACAGCAATGGCACGCAGCCCACCAGAAACAAGGACCAAAATGCGACCAATGCGGCATAGGCGCCGGTCAGAGGCGTGTTCGCAATCACCAGGGTAGTAACGGGCCACCAGTACTGCAAGGTCAGGATCATGGCGAAGAACAACCACAGGGCGCTGCTCAGCTCCTGAAACACGCCGAAAAGAATCCCGAGGCGCGCCAGGTAGAGGATCAACCCTATCGCCAAAACGCTTACCACTGGTTCGAACATATCAATTAACCCGCTTGCAACACCTCTTCCACAGTGGTGATGCCGTTGAGAATCTTCGTCACCCCATCTTCCCGGTATGAGTGCCAACCTTTCGACCGCGCGATGTCCGCCAGCGCCTGTTGATTAAGGCCGTCACTGATTCCCCGTCGCAGTTCGTCGTCCAGCACCACCAATTCAAAAATCGCTGTGCGCCCATGATAACCCGTGTTATCACATGTTGCGCAACCTTTCGCCCGATAGATCGTCTGTCCCTTTGGCAGTTCGAGGCCAAGGGAAAGCAATTCCGTGCCGGAGGCTGGATATGGTTCACGGCATTTATTGCACAACACCCGCACCAGCCGTTGCGCGACGACCATCAACAACGCCGATGCAATCTGATAAGTTTCCACGCCCATCTGCTGCATGCGGACGACTGTATTCAGGGCATCCTGCGCGTGTAGCGAACTGAATACCAACTGGCCCGTCAGTGCTGCGCGAATGGCTGTAGTTGCGGTTTCGGAATCCCGGATCTCGCCCACGAAAATCACATCCGGGTCCTGGCGCAAGATCGAGCGCAAACCGGATTCAAACGTCACACCCGCCTTGGGTCTGACTGGGATTTGGGTGGCACCATCCAGATGGTATTCAACAGGGTCCTCAACAGTCATCACGTTGAAGTGGCGCGTGTCAAGTCGGCCCAATCCCGCGTACAACGTGGAGGTCTTGCCCGCACCGGTCGGCCCGGTGGCGAGGATGATACCACTACGCGAGTGGATCACCCGATCGAACGTTTCCATCATGGGCTTGGGCATGCCGAGATCGCCCAGACCAAGCATCCCGCCCTTGCGATCCAGAATGCGCACAACCATCTTCTCACCGTACATTGAGTAGGTGGTCGCAACCCGAAAATCTATGTCGTGCAGGCTGGTGCGCACGCGGAACCGGCCATCCTGTGACTTGCGTTTCTCTGCTACGTCGATTTGCGCGAGCACTTTCAGGGAAGAGACCACGCGTTGACCATCTACCTTCTCAAATACCATCCGTTCCTGCAGTTGCCCATCGATGCGGAACCGCACGTGGTAGTCCTTGTCCTGTGGATCGATGTGCACGTCACTGGCCCGCTCCGTAATCGCCTCCTGCAACACCTGGTGTGCTGCCTCAATGCCTGTCATCTCCGGCGAATCGCGTTGGATGTCGATGGACTTGCCATCGTCGTCCAAGAACTCGAATTCCACCTGTTTCTTCTTGGATCTGAACGGCATGCTAAACTTGACCCGTCCGCTGAACAGGCCGCGTTTCACAGGAGGATTGGCAGTAGCTTGTGAGGCCGGTGCGCGCGACAAGGAAAGCGATTTTGCGCGTACGTCCTCCTGCTGGGCGATCTTTGCCGACCGGGCGCACAGATACCACCACAAACCAAGGCCTGGCAGCAACAGAACTTTGGCATTCCAACGCTTGATCTCGCGCGGAGCGTCGGCGAACAGCTCAGCCACGTCGCGTTGTACCCACAATAACATGCCTGTCCAAATCGCGGTGATTACGCCAAACACCAGCAAAAACAAATCCATCTTGAAGTTGTGCACGTATTTGACCGGAGCGATAGCTGCTGGCCGGAGTGGCGGGGCAGGCGCAAGGCCAACTGTCGTGCTGTTGGTCGGCCCTAGCGGCCCCGGCAGAGGATGCATGGCGGCGGCTGCAACGTCGGTCGTCGCGCTATTGCCTGTCTCAGGCGAAGGTGCGGGCGGCAAAGTCAGCTGGTCCACTGCGACGCCATCAATGCTCTTGACAGAAGAAATTGGGACTTTGATCTCGCCGTAATGGACCTGTATCTGAACATTTTCGGCGTCCCGCTGCAGAATTGCAGCGTTAGAGTAGGTCATTCCATCCGTTAACTGGATCACTGCGCCGAAAGTGCCAATGGAAGATGCAAGAAGAAGACACAATACAATTCCTCCCCTGCTAAAACTAGAGCACATAAGTTTATCCTGCCCGTCTGTCTGGACGAGTCAAACAAAAAACGTAATCGCTTGGGAAGCTAAGGTACATCGTGATCTCACTTTTTCAGGATGGACACTCATCACTTGGCGCTACCCGACTTGCCGGCCTTGGCGGTATAGTTCACCGGGCGCTCGGCCCCCAAGGCGTCGTCACCGGTCACCACCACAACCGGCATGTTGACCCATATGCCGGGCTTCGGTACGTTCTCATTCTTCAAACCATATGTCGCCCACGACGCCTGCCATGAACCTTTCGCCAGATTGGCGCTAAATGCCCAGTACTTCGTCTTCTTGTTATAGGCCAGTTTGCAGCTTCCAAAAGCGCTCACACCGCGTCCCTTGGCATTCAAGTTAAACTCCACTGGCGCCCCGCCGATAGCCAGCGTGACGGCCGTGTTGTTTGTCAGGGTAAAACCTGCATCGAGATCGAGCACGCCGCTCATGGTACAACTATCGGAGTTGGCCTTGGCGAAGTTCAACTTCGCCTGCAACTTGGTGATAATCATTGGGCAGGCGACGTTCACCAGCGAGGTCGCGTTGGTCCAAGCAAGTCCGTCGCTGACCGTCACGTTCACCGCATACTGACCGCAGTTGGTGAACACATGGCAGGGATCGCAATCAGTGCTTTGCGCGCCGTCCCCGAAATCCCACTGGCAATACAGCGGGTCAAAATCCGGATCAAACATCCCAACAGTGAGGCACGCCGGCGCGACTCCGGCTATTCCGGCCACCACCGGCAGATTGTTCACCTGTGCCAGTATGTTCGTTGCTGCCGGAGGTGAGGTAATCACTGGAGGGGCATCGACGCGCACAGACACATCCCTGCTGGTTGATAGCGCCCCGTCAGCCGCCGTCAGCCGCAGCACATATGTTCCACTCGTGGTGAATGTCGCCGTTGTATTGGTAGCGTTGATGTCGTCGAACGTGACGGAACTGTTGCCGCTCACATTTGACCACGTGGTGCTGAGTGTCCCCCCGTACAGTGCGCAGTCGTCAGCTACCGTTGCGTGCAGATTCACCGTCAACGCAGGCAACGTAACGGGTGTAACTGGCGCGATACTGACCTGCGGTGCGGTGCAGAAGACGCCGACGCCTGTTACCGCATTGGTCGAGTTGCCGCTATTGCTGGTGAATATCACATATCCATTGGTCGTGCCGGGCGCGCTTGGAGCAAATGCCACAGTCACCGTCTGCGTCTGCCCCGCCGGCACCGTGTAAGGACTGCCACTGGTGACTCTAAACGGCGCGGCGCTGGTGACCGTGCCGGTCAACGACAGGTTACTGGCATTGATCGCGTAGAAATTCTGGTTACTTGTCTGGCCGATTGCCACTGACCCGAAATTGAGGTTGGTAGGACTGACCATCAAGTGTGCCGTAAGGGCATTTATCAGGTTGGTCCCGTTTGGCGTCCCCCAGCCGGTGCAAAGGTCGTAGCCGGCAACGGCAGAATAGTTGGTGGGGCTTCTTGGACTTTCGTTATTGCCGGTGGTGATGTCGTGGAAGCACGCCGCATAGGTTGTCCCCGTGCCGATCGTGTAGATAGCCGGGTTGAGGAAGCCGATCGGCGGCCCGCCGGTCGTAGCTTGTTGATTGACCAAGGCGGTAAAGCCCGCCCACAGCGGGGCGGCGCAACTGGTGCCGCCGAACTTGTTTGAAATGCCATTGTTGTAAACCACATAGACGTTGTCGGCGGTCAGGGCGACGTCTGGAATATTTCGCAGCGTCGCTGAACCATGGTTGGTCGTCATGTTGACGCCCTGTTGCCAGCTTG
>CAIKBP010000128.1 GCA_903825695.1 uncultured Verrucomicrobiota bacterium | reverse complement strand
GTGGCGTTTGGAGCGGCTGTATGTGCCATCGCCACATTGATCGTGGCGCGGTTGTTGCCACGCGAATCTGCGCGTGCAGCTTGACTTCCCGGCGCCGGGCGGGTTCTATAACCATCAAACTGCTGATGAAAAAACCGGAAGGAATCGTCGGTGTTGTCGGGCTGGGTTACGTCGGTCTGCCTCTGGCGTGCGCGTTTGCGCGGCATCTGCGCGTCATAGGCTTAGATGTCAACGCGGTACGGGTGGCCGATCTGCAACGCGGCATTGACAGCAACCACCAGACAGAGGCGCACGATATCCAGAATCCCAATCTAACCTTCACGACCGACACGAAACGGTTGCGCGAGTG
This sequence comes from uncultured Verrucomicrobiota bacterium, assembly GCA_903825695.1. Classification (GTDB taxonomy): domain Bacteria; phylum Verrucomicrobiota; class Verrucomicrobiia; order Palsa-1439; family Palsa-1439; genus CAIKBP01. The sequence goes on along the minus strand of CAIKBP010000128.1, from coordinate 3,777 downwards.
CCGGTACATCATCGTTGCCGTGCCCACGCCGGTGGACGCGCACAAGGTGCCGGACTTGTCTCTGCTCACCAGCGCCACGCGCATTGTCGGCGAGAACCTGAGCCGGGGCGCCTTGATTGCCTTCGAGAGCACGGTGTACCCCGGAGTCACCGAGCAGATTTGCCTTCCGATTCTGGAAAAACACTCGGGGTTGAAACTCGGCGATTTCCAGCTTGCTTACTCGCCCGAACGCATTAACCCCGGCGACAACGAACACACCATCGACAAGATTGTAAAAATTGTCAGCGGCCACGACGCTGCGACGCTTGCCGACGTAGCCGCACTCTATGGGCTGGTTGCCAAGAGCGTCTACCACGCGCCGGACATCATGACCGCCGAGGCGGCGAAGGTTATCGAAAATATACAGCGCGATCTGAACATTGCTTTGATGAACGAATTATCGCTCATCTTTAAGCGACTTGGATTGCATACCGATGAAGTTCTTGCCGCCACGGCGACGAAGTGGAATTTTCATTCCTACCATCCCGGGCTGGTCGGTGGCCACTGCATCGGCGTGGATCCCTACTATCTCACCTACCGCGCCGAACAATTGGGCTATCATCCGCAAGTCATCCTCGCAGGACGACGCCTCAATGACTCAATGGCTGTTCACGTTGCCGAGATGGTGATCGACACGTTGCGTCAGGCGGGCAAGGCCATCAAGGGCGCCACCGTGCTCATACTGGGTCTGACGTTCAAAGAGAACGTACCCGATATCCGCAACAGCAAGGTGGTCGACACAATCCGATATCTGCAGGAACACGGGGCGCGCGTGATCGCCTGCGATCCATTGTTGGACGCCAAGACCGCGCGCGAACATTTCGGAGTCGAAAACATGGCGTTTGAGCAGGTCGGAACCGTGGACTGCGTGTTGATCGTCAACAAGCACAACGCCTTTCGCAAGCTTACCATCGACCAGTTGCGCGCGAAGATGAATCCGCCGGTGCTCTTGGATTTAAAGAACCTTTTCCCGCGCAAAGCGGCCGAAGAAGCTGGGTTCCATTACCGCAGTCTGTAATCCGCGCAGCGCTTTCAGTCGTGCATTCGGTACCGCGACTTCCGCAATTGAATGCTCTTTGGTGGTTGCGGCACCTGATAACCATCAGCCAACTGCTGCATGAATTCGATCCGTTCCTCCATTAGTTTCACATGCTTGGCGCTGGTCAGGCGTCCCTGGACGCTCCGCAGCGCGTCTAACCCACGTTGCGGATCTTGCAACTGATTCTGATACAAATCTGCCAACCGATCTGCGGTCAACGCCACCGCATCTTCCTGCGCCGCTTTGGCTTGCGCGGCGAGTAACTCCGCCTCCGCAAGTTTCAAATCGTGCAAGTGTTCGACCGCCAATTCTGCAATGCGGACGTGCGGATAAACGTCTTCCGGGTGCTCAGCGATTACCTTGCGATACTCATCAATTGCTTCCGGATAGTTCCCTTGTTTGACTCGCGCCTCGGCCACGCTGTATTCGGGTACAAGAGGGATGCTCTCATCGGCTGGCATATACAATTGCGATGCCTGCTTGCCCACCCTCTGGATGAATGAGATACCGAACAGCAAGAAGAGCACGGCTCCATAGAGGAGCGCTATGATCACCCCTAAGGGGCCCGCTCCTACTGCCATCCGTATCATGTATGCGCCCAGCACAATTGCCAAGATGAGACGTATCGCGAAATTGAGTTTTGGAGAGGATTTCATGTGTGTTCAAAGGTTAAACCGAAACAGCCTGTGCGCGTTCTCGGTGGTGGCACGCCCCACTTCCTCTATGCTGGCACCTTTCAACTGCGCCAACGCCTGCGCAATGAGTGGAATGTAAGACGGTTCATTCCGCTTCCCGCGATACGGCACAGGCACGAGATAAGGACAATCTGTTTCCAGCAAGACCTTGTCCAGCGGGACTTTCTGTGCCACGTCGCGCAACGTGGCCGCGTTTTTGAACGTGAGAACACCCGTGAAACTAACGAGCAAACCGATCTCGACGCAGTCCATGGCAAACTTTGCGTCACCTGCGAAACAATGCATCACGCCCCACGGCCGCCACTCCTTTGGCAGATTTCTGCCGTGCGCGCGTAGGATTTGCAGCGTATCTGCATCGGCATCACGATTGTGAATGATTACCGGCAAATGACGTTCCATCGCCAACTTCAGATGCGCCCAAAACAAATCCTTTTGCTGCTGGCGTAGTATCGCATCGCTCTTAGCCTCGCGGTGGTAATCCAAACCTGTCTCGCCGATCGCCACCACTTTGGGATTGTCGGCCAGCCGCGCCAACTCCGCAGAAAGTTGTAGCGACGACGGCGATGCATCGTTGGGATGTAACCCTAACGCCGCAAACACGTTCGGAAAACGTTCGGCAACTGCCAGCGTGCGTTGTGCCGATTCCAAATCCGTCGCTACGCTCACTATCCGCCCCACGTCCGCGGCGTGGGCGCGTTTGATGACCTGCGGCAGGTCGTCAACGAATTCAGGGAAGCTCAAATGGGCGTGCGTGTCGATCAGCATGGTGCTTGCCGAGTCTCCACAAGTTGTCTACCACATCCTCATCGTGTGGGCGAACCCTATTTGTGGCCATCCTCTCTAGTAGGTTTGACACTTGGCCGGTGTTAAGCTAAATGAAGTGGGCTGGTTGAAAGGAAATTTGGATTGATGCACTCAGAACTGTCGGAACTGTTGTTGTCGAACTTCTATGTGTTTCTGCTGGCGACGTTCTTGGGGCTGGAGGTGATCCGTCGCGTGTCACCGCTGTTGCACACGCCGCTGATGTCGTTGACCAATGCGATATCGGCGATCACCGTTGTCGGCTCGATCGTCATTGCCGCTGAACAGAAGACCACTCTCAGCACCGTGCTCGGCGCAGTGGCAGTCACGGCTTCGATGATCAACATCGTCGGTGGCTACATGATCACCTACCGCATGTTGAGGATGTTCAAGAAGCAGGAGCGGAAACAGCCATGAGCATCCAGATCGTTCACGCCATTTACATGGCTTCAGCGGCCTGTTTCATTCTGGCGCTGAAATGGCTTAGCGCGGTTCCGACGGCGAAACGGGGCGTTATCACCGGCATCGTTGGAATGCTGCTCGCCGTTGGCGGAACGTTGTTGTTGCTGGTGCCGGAAGCGCAGCAGCACGGATGGTATGAGACGTATCGCTGGATTCTCGTCGCATTCGTTGTTGGCTCGATCATCGGCGTGCCGATGGCGTTGATGCCCATGACGGCCGTCCCGCAACGAACCGCGCTGTCGCATGCGTTCGGCGCGCTCGCTGCCGCGCTGGTGGGCACTGCGGAGTTCTACTTGGGGCAGGACCTGAAGCCGTTCAAAATGACGGCGCTTGGCTTGGAGGTGTTACTTGGGTTTCTGACGTTCACCGCTAGCTTGATGGCGTTTGGCAAATTACAGGAGATACTCCCCACCCGTCCCCTCACGTATCGTGGCCAGAACTTTGTGAACCTGACGCTGCTGGCGTCGGCGGTGGTTATTACCATTGTGCTCATCATTGACCCCACAAAGACGTATCTCTTTCCTGCCGTGATGGTTCTGGCGCTGGTGTTCGGCGTGTCGTTGATCATCCCCATTGGCGGCGCTGATATGCCGACCGTGATCTCGCTGCTAAACTCATACGCGGGACTTTCCGCAGCGGCAATGGGGTTTGTGTTGAACAACAAACTGCTCATCATTGCGGGCGCGCTCGATGGTTCCTCAGGCTTGATTCTTTCGATCATCATGTGCAAGGCGATGAATC
>CAIKBP010000127.1 GCA_903825695.1 uncultured Verrucomicrobiota bacterium | reverse complement strand
TCCTCGTCCTTAAGCCTCTCCAGAAGCTCTTTTACGAAGTCGACGCGGCAACGGATCGCCAAGTCAGCGTAGAAATCGCGGGCTTCATTCTCTCTTCTCAAGGCCTCTTGCAGGATTTGGCTGGGCGTTGTCAGTTCACGCTTTTCCATCACAAGTTCCTCCATTTCATCCCGGTTGTGCTAGAACGTACCCAGGCTGAGTGACGCGCATTTGGCGCGTTGGCCCAGCGCAACGTTAAATCGCCCGGACTTTCGCAACGATTTTTGCGGCGCTGATTCCGTAGTGCTCGAGGAGTTGCTCGGCCTTACCGCTACGCGGCACTTCGCGCACGGCGAGCTTGTGGACACGGATGCCTTCCAATGACACTGCCGCCGCTACGGCATCTCCAATGCCGCCGTCGGCGTAGTGGTCTTCGACGGTGACGATGGAGTTGTTGGTTTGGCGTCCGCTCTCAATGAGCAGCGCGGCATCGATTGGTTTGACACTGAACAAGTCAATTACACGGATGAGCACGCCCTGCGCCTTGAGTTGATCGTATGCCTTCAATGCCTCGTGCAGCGTCACGCCCGCGCCGACCACGGTAACCTTGTCGTGATCACTGTGGCGGAGCAGTTTGGCCTTGCCCATGCTGAACTGTTCATGCGCGTCGTACAACACCGGCGTCTTCGGACGCGACATGCGGATGAACACCATGCCTGCGTGATTCGCGGCCAATTCAACCGCACGTTCTGCGCTGACGCCGTCACTCGGGTACAACACAGTGCAGTCCACCATACCGCGGAACAGGCCAAGGTCCTCCAGCGCCATCTGCGACGGGCCGTCCTCGCCGATAGAGACGCCGCAGTGCGAGCCCGTGAGTTTAATGTTGGACTTGGAAATTATCGCCATGCGGATTTGATCGGCAGCGCGTTCGAAGAACGCGGCGAACGTCGAGGCGAACGGCACTTTGCCGCGCGAAGCAAGGCCCGCGGCAACGCTGACCATGTTTTGCTCGGCGATATAACACTCGAAATAGCGGTCGGGGAACTCATTCATAAACTTCTCGGCGAAAGTAGAGTTCTTGGTGTCGCCGTCTGCCGCGACGACGCGCGGGTCCACCTTACCCATCTTCGTCAATGCGACGCCATAAGCCTCCCGCGTTGCCACCATTTCGCCGGGCTTGTATGCCGGCGGATCCATCGGTACCGGCGAGTGCGCCGGGTTTGGCTCGGCTTTTGGCGCGCGCTTGACCTTGGCTACGCCAGTCTTCGTCATCTGTCCCTGCAACTCGGCAATGGCCTTGTCGCATTCCTCGCCCTTCTTCAACGCCCTGCCGTGCCAGCCGTCTTTACCTTCACAGAACGACACGCCTTTGCCCTTGATCGTCTTCGCCAAAATCGCCACCGGCTGGTCGGTCGCGCGCCGCGCCTTGCGCAATGCGGAAACGATCTGCGCCATGTCGTGCCCGTCAATCACCAGCGGTTTCCATCCGAACGACGCCCAGCGTTTCTTGTAAGTGTCCATCTCGTATTGGAGCATTGTCGCCTGCGATTGGCCGAGGCGGTTGATGTCCACAATGGCCGTCAGGTTACCGAGCTTGTAGAAACTGGCCATCGCGGCGGCTTCCCAGACCGAACCTTCGGCGGATTCGCCGTCGCCGAGCAGCGCCCAAACGTGATAATCACGTTTATCGAGTTCCCCCGCCAACGCCATGCCGATGCCCGCGCCCAAACCCTGTCCCAGTGATCCCGTCGCCACATCCACGAAATCCAGTCGGGGCGTCGGATGCCCTTCGAGATCGTTGCCGAACACGCGCAGCTTGAGCAGTTCCGCCTCCGGTATATGACCAACCTCAGACCACGCGGCATACAGGAGCGGCGCGGCGTGACCTTTCGAGAGAATAAACCGGTCGTTGTTCGGGTTCTTGGGGTTCTTCGGATCGAACCGCATCCCGCCGAAGAACAATGCGGCAACAATGTCAGCCGCCGAGCAGCACGAAGTTGGGTGGCCCGAACCGGCCTCGGTCGTGGCCCGGATGGAATTGATGCGCAATCTGGCAGCAACATCTTTCAAAGCGGAAAGTTTATCGGTCGTCGTCATGGTGCTGCGGATGCTAAGGGAATCGCCCAGTTGTGTCAACGACACGGTAAGCATACAGATGTTGGTAGGGTGCGTTCGCTGAGTGCGCCGATACTGCTGGCGGTGCAACGATGGCAACCGCTGCTGTTCTAGGACGCCTGCCTATGGCGGGAACCAGACGGCAGTCGTTGGCGATGACGGACTGTCGATCATATCGGTTTCGCAAAAGACAAACTGACTTTGTCTTTTGCTCGGTTGATATGCATGCCATAACTCGGGAGCCGGATCGATAACTGACGGATAACAAGTTCTTCATAACTCCTTGCCACCGTGCTTGACACGCCGGAATCGAAGTAGCAGTCTTTACCTCAAGAACCTGAGTCGGCTAGCCTCCTAAGAAACGTGCCGAGTTTAGGTGAATAATAATGTTAGGCTGCGAAAACATCGGAAAATATTATGAGCACTAAACTATCAGCACTGAAACGTGCCGCTGGCGCGTTCAAAAAGGCAATGGGATTGAAGCAGTATGGAGTTCATGGCAAGCCATTCGCTTGCCAATTATGCGGTCACGACCGATTCAAGGTAGGAAGTGGCGCATCCGTTATTGGATTATATTCACTGGCATGTGCCGAGTGTGGCCATGTAGAATTTTTTGCGCAGACGCCACCAGTTTTGGATGACAACGCAGCCTAACAAATCGCCGCAGGCAACGCGGGATGGCGTCTCCAGTTCCGCTATCGCGGAGGACGTCATCCGCCCCGCGTGCCTGAGCTCTGGACGTTAGGCGGCCAGACGCCGCTACAAACTAAGACGCAATGATAAAACCAAAGCGACGCTCATGAGCAGATTGTCCACAGTGCTTCTGCTCGCAATCGTCGCTGTTCAGGGTGGATGCGTACAGTCTAGGAGCCGCTGTGCAGTCGAGGGCCAAGCTGCGGTGGAGACTTTCCTTAGAACTGGAGCAGGAGGAGCGATCACGAATTACGGCTCTTTCCTAAGGCTGGAGGGTTCAGGTTTCGTCGGCGCGGTGTGGAACATCCAAGGCTATGAATACATAAGCCTTCAACGAACGGCATATTACAGCGGCGGTTCATTCCCGATGGTGATTTACGTCACTGAAGGCAGACTCACAGCCCCCGGACTGAAGACCGTTGGCGTTCCGAGGATTGAATCCATGTTGCCGGCTCAAGGTGCGCGCATTTTTGTTTCTCATCCGGGTTTAAGATAGAGAAGTCTGTGAGATGGCCGTCTAACAAACCGGATGCACCGAACCCCGCGATTGCGCCGTGGATTCAAGTCTGGAGTCATCGGCGCGGGGTCGGTGATCCGGGACGTTAGGCCAAAAACGAGCACATTAAAAAATCCAGTATATGAAACAAAAAATTACGTTAATCCTAAGCCTTTTAATTTTGATTGGCATTACGGGCTGCGCCACCTCCAACTCATCGCCCGCAACCCAAACCCATCACAAACATATTCTTGTTGGCTGCTGGCAGGCAAAAGAAGATCCGACAGTCCTCATATTTCGAGCCGATGGAACGTTCATCGGGCAAGATTTTAAGAAGCAGCGGATTTTTGGAACATGGGTTGTTCTCAACAAATCTCAGATTGGGTTTCAGTCGCTATACTATTCAGGTTTCTACAACCCGCAGTATGCCGAAGTCGTCACAACCGGCATGCGCTATGCCTACACGGGGCGCTCTGTCGGTGGCTCCGGACCAGGATTTTCTCATTGCGTCAGAATTGATTTTGACACGGCGATGAAAGAAATCAATCAATCGTCACTGAATGAAACATCCGAATAAAAACCAAGGAACTGGCCGCTCGCCTATTGGAAAATGACAAAGACGCTGCCTAACCAGACGCCGGAGCCAACCGCCGTTACCACTGCGGTGGCAATCCACGTCACGAGTCGGTGGTGGCTCAGCTTTCTACGTTACCTCCCTGCACCCCGATCTTCCGTTTCGGCTGGCTGGTTGCTAAAGTGCCAGCATGATCGAGCCTGAGTTGCTGCTAGACGCCTATCGTCGTGGCAATGGATTGCCAGTTCTGATACCGCTGGAGTACTGTGGCAGACAGTGAAAACTGCTGATTTCGATTACACCCTGCCGCCTGAACTGATCGCGCAACAACCGTTGCCCAACCGGGCCGCTTCGCGAATGATGGTTGTCGAACGCGCGACGGGCCAAATCCGCCACGAGCAGTTCCACAACCTCGGTGCATACCTTCGCGCCGGTGACTTGCTGGTGCTCAACGACACGAAAGTCATTCCCGCGCGGATCTGGTCGCAATCGCCTGTCGTTGAGTTGTTGCTCGTTGAGAACCTAGGCGACAATCGTTGGTCAGCGTTGGTCAAACCCGGACATCGTGCCAAAGTTGGTGCCGTCCTTAAGTTTGTGGGAGCGGTTTCCAACCGCGATCATGCGACAGAAGTTCCGGCGGCGTCGCGGATGAAATCCGCTCCCACGGACCAGTTGCTTGCCGCCGTCGTCGAGGTGCCGACGGATTTCGGCGGACGCATCCTCCGTTTTGAAGGCAACGTGGATTCGTATCTCCAACATCACGGTGCGCCGCCGTTACCGCCGTACATCGAGCGTGCTGCCGTTGCTGCCGATCGCGAACGTTACCAGACGGTGTATGCGCGGACGGCCGGGGCGATTGCCGCGCCGACGGCTGGTTTGCATTTCACCGCTGAGATGCTGGAACAACTCCGCAACTCGGGCATTCACCACGCGTTTATCACGTTGCACGTCGGCATCGGCACATTCCGTCCAGTGAAAGAGGAAACCGTCGAAAAACACAAAATGTATGCCGAGAAGTTTTACGTTCCTGCTGAAGCCGCGACAGCAATGAAGTCGGCGAAACGCATCATTGCTGTCGGCACGACGGTGGTGCGGACCTTGGAAACGCTCGGAGAACCCCGCGCCGATGAAGGTTCAACTGACATTTTCATTCGGCCGCCGTTCAAATTCCGGGTGGTTGATGCGTTATTGACGAATTTTCATCTGCCGCGCTCGACGCTGTTGATGCTGGTAAGCGCATTTGCAGGACGCGATCTGATTCTGCGAGCATATGATGAGGCGATACGTGAACGGTACCGGTTCTTCAGCTACGGCGATTGTGTGCTCATACTTTGATTGTATCGTTCTTGCGAGGCCATATAAACGACGCGATGAACGATAGAACCAATAGCACCGCCACGACCAAAAGCGCGACGCTGACGGGGATTTCGTACCAATGACCGAGCAGCATCTTTGCGCCGATGAACACCAGAACCGCTGAAAGGCCGAATCGCAAGTAATGAAACAGCTCCATCGCACCCGCCAGCGCGAAGTACAGGGCCCGTAGCCCCATGATCGCAAAGACGTTCGACGTGTACACCACAAACGTGTCGCGGGTAATGCCAAGCACGGCAGGGATGGAATCCATCGCGAACACGATGTCGGTCGTCTCCACGACCAATAAGGTGACGAACAGCGGCGTTGCCAGCAAACGTCCGTCCCGGCGCAGGAAGAACTTCGTTCCCGCAGAGTCGGTTGCCACGGGCATGAAGCGCCGGAACAGTTTCAAAATGGGATTCTTCTCCGGCGCAATCGTTCGGCTGTTCTGTGCCGCGACCTTCACGCCGCTGACGATCAGGATCGCGCCCAATACGTATAGGAACCAATGAAACCCCTGGATCAAAGCCACGCCGCCGACGATGAAGATTGCCCGAAACACCATTGCTCCAAGAATGCCCCAGAACAGACAGTTGTATTGGTACTGAGACGGCACGGCAAAGTAGGAGAAGATCAAGAAAAACACAAACAGGTTGTCTACGCTCAGCGATTCCTCGACCAGGTACGCCGTCAGAAACTCCAGCGACGTGTGCGCTCCATTGGGGTGCAACCACCAAATCAATCCCACGTACGCCAGTGCCAGCCCAATCCACACGCCGCTCCACAATAGAGCCTCTTGGAACCTGATTGCGTGTGCCTTGCGGTGGAATATCCCCAGGTCCAGAATAAGCATCACCACTACCACTACGCAAAAGATCGTCCACAAGGTCACACCTGCTGTCATCACGAATGATTCTGCAAGCTGCCGACAACTGAGTCAACCGAAACCGGCTTTCACGAATTGACGGGGCTGGACAAGGTGTTGTCGTTTGTTATGCTGGCGCCATTCGATGAGTAAAACGCTACGAATACTGACAGCATTGATGTTGGTGGTGGTTTTGGCATGCACGATCTGGCTGTTCTCTGGACGGCATGGCGGCGCGCGCAGTATTTCAGGCACGATCGAGGTGGATGAAGTTCATGTGGCATCACGTTATGGCGGGCGCGTGCAGAAGATTTTTGCGGATGAAGGCTGCACTCTGCGCACGGGACAGATGATAGTCGAACTCGACGCTGCAGAGTTGCAGGCCCGGCGCGATTATACCGCTGCGTTGTTGGAAGAACTGGAGCACGGGCCCCGAACCAACGAGATTGCCGCCGCGAAACATGATTGGGAATCACTGGCCGCGCAACTGGAGTTCGCGCAATCGGAAGCAACGCGCGCCCGCGAATTGTTCAGCCAGAAAGTCATCTCCCAAACCGAACTCGACAACGCAAACAGCCGTGCCAACAGCCTCCAGCAATCCGCCGCCGCCGCGAATAAGCGCTACGACCTGTTGGTCGAAGGCACGCGCCCTGAACGCATTGCCCAGGTGCGCGCGCAACTGGCTGAGATCGATGCACAACTGCACGAGATGCGCATCGTGGCGCCGAGCGATTGTGTGTTGGAAGTACTTAGCGTCAAGGTGGGCGACGTGTTGCCGGCCAATCGCGAGGTCGCAACGCTGTTGTTGACGCAGCATCTCTGGGTGCGTGTTTACGCGCCAGAACAATGGCTGGGATTGATTCAACTCGGACAACAAGTGAAGGTGCGCACTGATTCGTCCCGCGAAACGTTCACCGGCACCGTCGAACAAATCAATCGACAGGCCGAGTTTACCCCGCGGAATGTGCAGACGGTGGAAGACCGGGTGCGGCAGGTGTTCGGGGTCAAGGTTCGCCTGCCCGGCGACAATCCCGGGCTGCGCGCGGGCATGTCGGTGGATGTGTTTTTCTCCAAGGTTCCGCCATTTCCCAAGTAAACGAACAAAGCGATGACGGGATGAAGAACGCGTGGAGATCGCTGGGCGCTGGCGCTGGCCTCATCATTTTACTGACGTTTGTGGCGTACATGCCCGCAATGCGCGCCGGCTTCATTTGGGACGATGACGGTCTCATCACAGACAACCGATTTGTCAAAGCTGATGATGGATTGTACCGGTTTTGGTTTACGACTGAACCCGTTGACTACTGGCCATTGACGTACACGATGTGGTGGCTGGAGTGGCGGTTCTGGGGCAACAACGCAACGGGGTACCATGTGGTGAATATCCTGTTGCACGCGGTCAACGCGGTCCTGGTGTGGATGGTTCTCCGCCACCTGCAGATCCCCGGGGCGTGGTGGGCGGGTCTCATCTTTGCGCTTCATCCGGTGAATGTGGCGACGGTGGCCTGGATCAGCGAGCAGAAGAACACGCTGTCGATGCTCTTCTGCATGGCGACGATCCTTCTGTATTTGAGGTTTGACGAAGAAGGGAGATGGCGTTGGTATTGGTTTTCATTGGCGGCGTTTCTGTTGGCCTTGCTTAGCAAGACGGCGGTCGTCATGTTGCCGGTCGTGCTGTTGGGCTGCGCGTGGTGGCTGCGCGGCCGGGTGCGATGGAGAGACCTTTTGTACAGCGTGCCGTTCTTTATCCTTTCCGCCGGCTTGAGATTGGTAACAATCTGGTTTCAGTACAATCGGGTCATGGAGGGGCACCCAGTCCGAATGGCCAGTTTTATGTCACGGCTAGCGGAGGCCGGTTTGGCGCCCTGGTTTTACCTCTACAAGGCACTTTTGCCGTTCAACCTGAGTGTGATCTATCCAAAGTGGGACATCGATAGTCACCGGATCATTTCTTATTTGCCTGGAATCATCCTTACAGCTTGCTTGGTTCTTTTCTGGTGGAAGCGCAAGAGCTGGGGGCGGCCTTTGCTTTTCGGGCTTGGGTACTTTGTGGTGATGCTTTTCCCGGTGTTGGGATTTTTCGATCAGGGGTTTTACCAGTACTCGCTGGTGGCCGATCATTGGCAATACCATGCTATCGTAGCACCGATTGCTTTGGTGGCGGCTGGTTGCCTACCAACCTATCGACGGTGGAAATCCGTCGGCATGTTGGGTATCTCGATAATAATGATTCTCCTGGGGGTGGGAACATGGAATCGCAGCGGCGTTTACAGGTCTGACAAAACCCTATGGCAGGACAATCTAGTGAAGAACCCTCAGGCGTGGCTGGCACACGTGAACCTGGGAGAGGTGTTGTGGCAGGAGGGAAGGATGGAGGATGCGATTGTACACTACGAGCAGGCGCTGCGGATCAAGCCCGATTACGCTGACGCGCATAACAACCTGGCGATTGATCTGTACCAACTGGGCAAGGTGCCGGAGGCAATCGGGCATTTCGAGCAAGCGCTACGGATCCAGCCAAATTTCGCTGAGGCGCACAACAATTTG
>CAIKBP010000126.1 GCA_903825695.1 uncultured Verrucomicrobiota bacterium | reverse complement strand
GTGCCTCAGGATGGCCGCATCCAGATCCCCATCATGGGGCGCGTGCTGGATCTCCGCGTCTCGGCGTTGCCGACCAATCACGGCGAGAGCGTGGTCATGCGTATTTTGGACAAGACGAGTCTGCTTCTTGGTTTGGGTGATCTGGGGTTCTTCAGTGATGACCAGGCGACGATGGCGCGGCTGATCTCGTTGCCCGATGGCATCTTTCTGGTCACGGGACCGACAGGTTCAGGCAAGACGACGACCTTGTACGCGAGCTTGAACACCATAAACAAACCGGACCGCAAAATCATTACCGTCGAGGACCCGGTCGAGTATCAGTTGGCCGGCATCAACCAGGTGCAGGTTAACGCGGAGATTGATCTGACGTTCTCCGCAGCGTTGCGTTCCATTTTGCGTCAGGCACCAAACATAATCATGATTGGTGAAATACGCGACCTAGAGACGGCGAACATTGCCGTGCAGGCATCGCTGACGGGGCACTTGGTCTTCTCGACGTTGCACACGAACGATGCTCCGTCGGCAATTACGCGGTTGATCGACATGGGCGTGAAACCGTTCCTTGTGGCTTCCTCGGTGCGCGCGATCATGGCGCAGCGACTCGTCCGCAAGGTTTGCTCTCGCTGCAAGGAACCGTATCGGCCAACGCAGTACGAGATGGACCTGCTGAAGTTGAACCCAGCCGATATCGAGAAGGCGAGCATCTTCCGCGGTCGCGGATGCGGCGAGTGTGCGCGGACCGGTTACCACGGGCGAACTGGCATTTACGAGATTTTTGAATTGAATGAGGACGTGCGCCAACTCATTTACGAGAAGGTCGCATCCAATGTCATTCGGTCGAGGGCGCGCGAGCTTGGAATGCGCACCTTGCGCGAGGACGGTGTCCGGAAGATCATGGCTGGCATGACAACCCCCGAGGAAGTGGTTTCAATCACGCAAGGCGACGTAGACTAACGGGCGTGGTCGGCGGGGGACTGAGGGAATGGAGATAATTTATGGCCGCACAAATGGACGATCTGTTGCAGGTGGTGGTGGACGAAGGCGCATCGGATTTACACCTGGAGGTGGGTGTGCCTCCGATCATCCGGTTGCACGGGTCGTTGGTTCACATGGATTTGCCCATGCTGAAGCCGGACGACACAGAGAACTTGATGAAGGCCATAACGTCGGAAAACCACATACAGCGGGTCCGGGAGCAGGGCGGCACGGACTTTGGGTTTGCGTATGGCGATCAGGCACGGTTCCGCGTCAGCGTTTTCAAGGAGAAGGGCAATTTCGGGCTGGCGCTGCGCCAGATTCCAAGCAAACTGATGTCACTTGAGCAGATTGGATTGCCGCCCTCCGTGAAAGACCTGCTTTTCCGGCCGCGCGGTCTGATTCTCGTGACCGGGCCGACCGGTTCCGGCAAGACGACGACACTGGCTTCGATGCTTGATATCATCAACACCGAACGTGACTGCCACATCATAACCATCGAAGACCCGATCGAGTATTACCACCCGCACAAGAAGAGCATCGTCACGCAGCGGGAGATTGGCGTGGACGTGTCTGACTTTGCCGAGGCTTTGCGTCGCGGGTTGCGCCAGGATCCCGACGTGATGCTCGTCGGCGAAATGCGCGACTTGGAGACGATGGAGGCGGCGATCACCGCGGCGGAAACCGGCCACTTGGTGTTTGCCACGTTGCACACGACCGGTGCCGCGCGCACGGTGGACCGCATAGTGGATGCCTTCCCGACTAATCAACAGGAGCAGATTCGCACGCAGTTGGCCTCGTCCATTCTGGCGGTGATTTCGCAACTGTTGCTGGTCCGAGCGGACGCCAAGGGGCGCATCGCATGTTTCGAGATCATGATTTCGACGCCATCCATCCAGGCGCTGATTCGCGACAACAAGACGTTCCGGATCACTTCGGACATTCAGACCGGGGCCAAGCATGGGATGGTGACGCTGGATTCCAATCTGATGAGCTTGTACGAACGCGGGTTGATCAGCTACACAGACCTGGTTACCAAAGCGCAAGACCCGCAATCGATCATCCAGAAACTGCAGGGAGGGGACGAAGGGCGGAGGCGCTGATTTATGTTTGAGAACGAAACATCTGTGTTATCGGAGATCGTTCGCGAGCGCGAACTGCTTACGGCGGAGCAGTTCCGGGAAGTTCAAGAGGAACGCGAGCGAACCGGTAAGCCTCTGTCACAAATCATTTTGGACTTCGGGTTGCTGCAGGAGGAGCAACTATTGCGGGCGGTCGCAGGCCATGTGGGCCTAGATTATATCGATTTGGAGGGCGTTGACATTCCCCAACACGTCGCGCGCCTGATACCTGCGGAAGCGGCGCGCCTTTATCAGGCGGTGCCGGTCTCGCTGACTGGCAATATGGTGACCGTGGCCATAGCTGATCCCTATAATCCCCTAATGAGTGAGGAACTGGCTTTCGTGCTGGGCAAGGACGTGCAATTGGTTGTGGCATCTCTCAAACAGATTGAAGCAGCGATTTCCCGTTATTACGGCGCGGAAAGCGAATCCATGAAGGAAGTGCTTAAAGATGTGGAAACGCAATTGGCCACTGATGAATTGGCCGCGCAGGTGGCGGGAGCGACGGATATCGCCGCGGTGCAACTGGAGGAAATAGCCAGCCACGCGCCAATCGTACGTTTTGTGAATCTGGTTCTTTTTCAGGCGATTCAGGATCGGGCCAGCGACATCCATTTCGAGCCATTTGAGGAGGAGTTCAAGATCCGCTACCGCGTAGACGGCGCGCTCTATGAGATGGCGCCGCCGCCAAAGCATTTGGCGTTGCCGGTCATCTCGCGTATAAAAGTCATGGCCAATCTCAACATTGCTGAACGGCGCCTGCCCCAGGACGGACGGATCCAAACGCAGATTGCGGGCAGGCCCGTGGATCTGCGCGTATCCACGCTGCCCACGCAATTCGGTGAGTCGGTTGTGCTGCGCGTGCTCGACCGGACTGTCGTCAATCTCGATTTGGAGAGCCTCGGAATGCCGAGCGACATTCTTCAGAAGCTCAAGGAGATGATCTCTCACCCCAATGGCATCATTATTGTCACAGGCCCGACAGGTTGTGGCAAGACGACCACGTTGTACTCGTGTCTAAAACGGGTCAACAAGATCGACGTGAAGATCCTTACCTCAGAAGACCCGGTGGAGTATGACCTTGAAGGCATTATGCAGGTGCCCATCAACGAGACGGTGGGGCTGACGTTTGCGCGTGCGCTGCGAAGCTTTCTGCGGCAAGACCCCGACATCATCATGGTTGGCGAGATGCGTGATCTTGAGACGGCGCAAATCTCTATTCAAGCATCGCTGACAGGCCATTTGGTGTTCACGACTCTGCACACCAACGATGCGCCCGGCGCCATCACGCGTATGATCGACATGGGCGTGGAGCCATTCCTGATTACCTCCACACTGCAAGCGGTCCTAGCACAGCGTCTCCTACGCGTCGTATGCAAGAAATGTCGTGTCGCTTATGAGCCGACCGATGCCGTATTATCATCGCTTGGACTTAACCGCGAGGCGGTGCAGGGACGGCCATTTTTCTATGGTAAAGGTTGTTCAAACTGTAACGAGACGGGTTACTGGGGACGCAAAGGCCTGTTCGAGTTGCTGTTGATCTCGGATCCGATTCTGGAGTTGATCGGATTGCGCGCACCAGCGGGTGTCATTCGCGGGCGCGCACTGGAATTGGGCATGCGGACCATGCGTGAAGACGGGATCCGCGGCATCTTGGATGGCGAGACAACAGTGGAGGAAGTGTTGAAGTACACATAATCCCGACATCGGATGTCGGGAGTTCGCGCATAAGAAGGCCGGAACGACAAGAGTCAGGAATCTGCTATGGCTAAGTTCAACTATGTGGCTTTGGACGCCAAGGGCAAGGAGATCAATGGCGTCGTGGAAAGCGATAGTACAACCACGGCGGTGGCGCGCATTCGCGAGATGGGCTATTTCCCCACCAACATTACCGAAATCAGTGCGCCGTCCGCCAAACTAAAGAAAACTCCCACACCCGGGCCCGCTATACCATCCCCGGGAGGCAAGGCGGAGAAGAGGAGTTTCGCTCGAAACTATATCAATCTCTCGTTCGGCGGCAACACGGTCAAGTCCAAAGTGCTTGCAGCGTTCACGCGTCAGTTGGCCACGCTGATTGACGCGGGCTTGCCACTGCTGCGCGGCTTGAACGTTTTGCAGCGGCAGGAGAAGAATGTTGTGTTGAAGCGGGTATTGCGGCAGCTTGGCGAATCGGTTGAAGGAGGCAGCACATTCAGTGAGGCCATGGCGCAGCATCCGAAGGTATTCACGCGGCTTTACGTCAACATGGTGCGGGCCGGCGAGGCCGCGGGTGCGCTTGATGTGACATTGAACCGTCTCGCCGATTTCTCGGAGAAAGCCCAGAAGATCAAGAACAAGGTCATCTCCGCAATGGTATACCCGGTCGTGGTCATCTGTGCAGCAATGGGCATTCTTACCTTCCTCATGGTTAGCGTCGTCCCGAAGTTCGCGGAAGTGTTTAAAGAGCTGCTTGAAGGTGCGGAGCTTCCGGCGTTGACACGGGGCGTCATGGGATTCAGCAAACTCCTCAGAGAGCGGTCCATCTATGTTATTGCGGCGATTGCATTGCTTGTTACCCTGATAAAGTTGCTCGGCAAGACCGAGAAGGGAAAATATATCATGGACAACATCAAATTGCACGCGCCGGTATTCGGACCGCTGGTTCGGAAGGTGGGGATAGCGCGCTTCTCGCGCACGTTGGGCACGTTGATCGCCAGCGGCGTGCCGATACTACAGGCGCTGAACATCGTTCGAGACACAGCGGGCAATGCTATCATCGCCAAAGCTGTCCATCAAATCCATGATTCAGTCAAGGAAGGGGAGCGTATCGTCACGCCGTTGGAGGCCTCTGGCGTGTTTCCACCCATGGTGGTCAGCATGATCGACGTCGGTGAGGAAACCGGCGCATTACCCGACATGTTGATGAAGGTGGGCGACATTTATGATGACGAGGTGGACAATGCGGTTGCGGCCATGACCTCCCTGTTGGAACCGATTATGATCATCTTCTTGGCCGTTATCGTTGGCACGATCGTCATCGCCTTGTTCCTGCCATTGGTTACCCTTATCAGCAAGATGGCTACGACGTGACAGGCCCCATCTGGGAAGCGACTTGAAATGGCGGTTCCGGCCAGATCAGGGCGCATGAGATCGCAAATTCATTTCATCCCTTGTTTCATACATGACCAACCCCATTCATATCCTCGCCATTCCGCACAATAGAAGGTAGAATTCGGTTCAGAATTCCCGTGTGGTGTAAATACAAAGGATGGATTGGAAAACCCGAAAACGTCTGTTATAGTGACGGTCAAGAATCCAATGAAAATCGGCATCCCAAAAGAGATTACGCCAAATGAACGTCGGGTGGCGTTGACGCCCGAGGTGGTCGCAAAGCTTGCAAAGACCGGCAATGAAGTGTTGGTCGAAGATGGGGCGGGCGAGGGGGCATTCTTCGCTGACGACGATTACCAGCGTGCGGGCGCGAAGACTGTCTCCGCCGCCGAGGTTTTTGGCAACGCGGACATTGTCGTCAAGTTCCACAAGCCGCTGGATAATCCGCGGCTTGGCAAACACGAAGTAGAGGCGTTGCGCGAGGGCGCGGCGCTGATTGCGTTCCTCTACCCGGCAACCAATCCGGACCTGGTAAAACGGCTAATGGCGCGGCGCATCACAGCATTCAGCATGGATCTCGTTCCGCGGATCACTCGTGCGCAAAGCATGGACGCGCTGTCGTCGCAAGCGAACGTCGCCGGTTACAAGGCCGTGCTTGTAGCGGCGGAAGTGATGCCGAAGTTCTTGCCGATGATGACGACTGCGGCCGGCACCATTCGTCCCGCGAAGGTACTCGTGCTGGGAGCGGGCGTGGCCGGGCTACAAGCGATTGCAACGGCGCATCGGCTCGGCGCCGTGGTCTGGGGTTATGACGTGCGGCCGGTCGTGAAGGAACAGGTTGAAAGTCTCGGCGCGAAGTTCCTTGAATTCGATCTTGGCGTGAAAGATACCCAAGACAAAGGCGGTTACGCAAAAGAGCTTTCCGGGGAGGCGAAGCGCAAGCAGCAGGAGATGCTCGCCGAGAAGACCAAAGAGTTCGATGTGGTCATCACCACCGCGTTGATTCCCGGCAAACCCGCGCCGCGCCTTATCACAAAGGAAACCGTCACCGGTATGAAACCGGGTTCGGTGATCGTGGATCTAGCGGCGGGGACGGGCGGTAATTGTGAATTGACCGAGCCAGACAAGACAGTCGTCAAGCACGGGGTGACCATCATCGGCCCGACCGATCTGCCGAGCACAATGCCGATGCACGCCAGCCAGCTTTACGCCCGCAACGTTGTCGAGTTGCTGAGGTTGATCATCAAAGATGGAAAGTTAAACCTTGATTTCAGTGACGAGATCATCAAAGGCACGTGCATCACGCACGGCGGCCAGAACCTTCGCGGCTGATGCGCTGAGCAGACAACTTCAGCGCATAGACTCCTTGATCAGCGCCCGCTGTTGCTCTCGTTCAACTGCTTCACCAGTTGCGTGGTGAAGGCTTTTGCGTCGCCGAAAAGCATCAGTGTCTTGTCGAGATAGTACAACTCGTTATCAATGCCGGCAAAGCCGGGGTTGAGACTGCGTTTGATGACCATCACCATGCGTGCCTTGTCCACATCGAGGATCGGCATGCCGTAGATTGGACTGGACTTGTTGGTGCGGGCGGCCGGGTTGGTGACATCGTTTGCTCCGATGACCAGAGCGACGTCCGTTTGCGGAAGTTCAGCGTTGGCGTCATCCATTTCCAAAAGCTTGTCATAGGGGATGTTCGCCTCAGCGAGAAGGACGTTCATGTGCCCGGGCATGCGGCCGGCAACCGGATGAATCGCAAACTTCACGTCCACACCTTTCTTGGTAAGAGCGTCGAACAAATCGTGCACCGCATGCTGGGCTTGGGCGACCGCCATGCCGTAACCGGGCACAATCATCACCGAATTGGCGTCTTCGAGCAGCGCTGCGGCATCTTCCGGCGTGGCGCTATGTGCGGTCTTTTGCTCTTGCGCGGCGGCGGAGACCTGTACTTGGCCGAACGCGCCAAACAACACGTTGGCGAACGAACGGTTCATCGCCTTGCACATGATGATCGAAAGAATCAAGCCCGAGGAACCATCTAGCGCGCCCGCAATGATGAGCAGTTTGTTGTTCAACACAAACCCCATTGCCGCTGCGGAAAG
>CAIKBP010000125.1 GCA_903825695.1 uncultured Verrucomicrobiota bacterium | reverse complement strand
CCTGCCTTTGGCAGTCCTTCCGTAACGCATGCGCCGGTCATCGCCTATAACGAGGTTTTTGGTGGGCTATTTACCAGGGAGCCCGACGACCGAGCCACTACCGATTATGCTCGATAATATCCGTCAAAAATGGCATTTTCCAGATGGAGTAAACGGGGTGTGGGAACAAAAACCAAACGGAAGGGGAATAGTATGAAGAAAGTAATTGCGGTAATTGCGGTGGCTGCGTTGGTGGGTGTCGCCAGCAGCTGGGCGGCTACAATCACGACGAACGTGGAGAGGCACGACGTCACGCTCAAGGGTAAGCTCAGTCCTAGCGGGACAGCGGTAACCGGAAAGGACTTGGCCGGCACCGCGAGCAACACAATCTCGATCTTGGACCTGCAGATCATCGAGGGGACTACGACGAACGAAGATGAGGTGATTGTTCAGATTATCGGAACAGCCACCAACCTCTTATTGCGTCAGGTGGCCGGCGTTGATCTGACGCCCACTGCCACCAATGCGCTCCAAGCCGACAAGTTTGTCGGCGCCTTCGCTTCAACAAACGGGGCGGCTATTAATCGGGTGTTACTAGTGGCCGGCTCGTCGAAGGGGAAGATAGACCATACGACGCTCCATACGAACACGGTTATCAAGGCGAAGTTCCAAGGCATCTGGTACGATGGTAGTAACATCGTCGCGGGCACGATCCAGAGTGTGAAATAGTTGCGACCTGCTGTAACGTAAAATCGTCAGAGTGCGGGGAAGGTGAAAAACACTTTCCCCGCCTCTGTTTTTTGCTCTTTCCTCGAGTTATCGCAAGCCAAAGAAAACAGCCCCTACGAACAAGCCTGTTGGCGATAGCTCACGGATTGGTCAATGAGTCCAGCGCGACTCGTTTCCCGTCAAAAGACGGATACCGCCAAGACCCAGCACGACCTGTTTTTACGTTGCAGCGGCTAGTGGTTGCCGTTACAACACGCGCGAGTCATGCCAAACATTGTCTATTTCGATTTGGAGACGCAAAGAAGCGCTGCCGATGTAGGCGGCTGGGATAGGAAGCGCGACATGAAGATGTCGGTCGGCGTGACCTTCAGCACGGGTGACGGCCAATACAGGATTTACGACGAAGCCCACGTCA
Organism: uncultured Verrucomicrobiota bacterium; assembly: GCA_903825695.1. Lineage (GTDB taxonomy): Bacteria > Verrucomicrobiota > Verrucomicrobiia > Palsa-1439 > Palsa-1439 > CAIKBP01. Next base: position 6,812 of record CAIKBP010000125.1, on the reverse strand, counting down.
ATGACCTTGTCAAACAACTCATGCGCGCAGATCTCGTCGTGGGGTTTAACGTCATAAACTTCGATTACGAAGTGTTGGCTGGCTATTCACCACTGGATTTGCGCGCCGTGCCGACATTGGACTTGATGAAAGACCTTGAAGATAAACTAGGCTTTCGCTTGTCGCTGGACGCCGTTGCCAAGGCAACACTCAAAGCGCCGAAAATCGCCGATGGTCTGCAAGCGTTACGGTGGTGGAAGGAAGGCAAGCTTATGCAGATTGCTGAGTACTGCTGTTTCGATGTGAAGATCACAAAGGAACTTCACGAACACGGCCAACGCCATGGCGAAGTTTACTACGTTGACAGGTCCGGCCAGAAACGCACCGCCAATGTGAAGTGGTGAGGCAGGATGCAGCAACAAGCGCGCTTTCCGCGGTGAACGCGGAGCGATGAAGAATTCGAAGTTTTTTGTAACGAAAACTGCATTTGTGCTGTCTAACGCTGGTGGGAACAACTCGAGGTATGAATCGCTTTGGATCCCCTAGCCAAGAACCAACAACAAAAAGGAGCATCAAGATGAGAAGCTGGTTTATTACTGTGGCCACAGCTGCGCTGCTGGCCACCAATGGCGTCCGCGCCCAAGAACAGAATGCCACCAATGTGCCTCAGTACCCACAGCGCGAACGACCCGCTGCCCGTATGCCGGGCGGATTCTTGCCCCCGCGCATCGCCGACGAACTGTCTTTGACCGACGATCAAAAAGCCAAGTTGAAGGACCTCGAAACTGCATTCGCCAAAGAACGTGACGAATGGCGTACCGCGCACAAGGACGTCGGAGCCAACATACAGAAACTGAGAGAGGAAGCCAGTGCCGCCCGCGAGGCCGGTGACACCGCCAAGTTGGAAGAAACTCGCAAGAAGATGCAGGAGCTAAACGCGCCAGCGATGGAACTGCGGCAGAAGTACATGGATAAACTTCGCGCCACTCTAACCACCGAGCAGAAGCAGAAGCTCACCTCGGCATTGGAAGAGGCGCGGCAGCGCCGGGCCAACCCTGCTCCAAGCACGGAAGCCAAGCCCGCAACGCCTTCGGCACCGAAGCCGGCAGAATAAACCGTTAGCGCCGACGGAACCGGGCGACGAAAGCGCCGTCCACGCCGTCGCGCGGCGGGAATGTCGAACGCGTCGTCTCAAGCGTGAACTCCGGGTGCTGCCCGGAAAACCGCTCGACGACGCGTTCGTTTTCTTCGCGCTCCAGACTGCACGTGCTGTACACCAATATGCCGCCCGGACGAGTCAGCCGCGCCGCCGTCGCCAGCAGCTTTTCTTGTAACGCCGCCAGCCGGGTAATCTCTTTCTCTTCAATCCGCCACCGCAAATCCGCGCGACGACGCAAAACACCCGTGTTAGAGCACGGCGCGTCTACCAGCACGCGATCGAATTCTGCGTTATGGAGAAAATCATCCACGCGTGCGCGTTTGCACGCCACAATCGTTGCCCCAAGCCGTTTGCAGTTCTCCGCCACCAGCTTGAGCCGAAAACTCGATGAATCCGATGCGACGATCCGCCCGCGATCCTGCATTTTCTGGGCAATGTAGGTCGTTTTGCCGCCCGGCGCGGCGCACGCGTCCAGCACCGACTCATCCGGTTGCGGGTCGAGCACGTCAACTGCCAGCAGTGTCGACGGGTCTTGGACATAAAACTCGCCGTTCGCCCACGATTTTGTCCGGAATACTTCGGCGGCATTGGCGATCTTCCAAGCAAGCGGGTGAAACCTGGTGGGTTCAGCAGCAACGTCGGATGGTCTGCCTGCGATCTTTAGCGAGTTGACTCTGAGATATACCGGCGGTGGCGTGTTGTTCCACTCGCACAACGCCTCGGTTTGTTCCCGTCCCCAGCGCGCGGTCCACCGCTCCCACAGCCAGCGCGGATGCGAGTAATAAATCCACGGTTCCGTCTGCCGTTTTGCGCGCAACGACGCCAACAGGGTCGCGCGTTCTCGCGACGCTCGCCGCAGCACTGCGTTGACAAATCCGGCCTCGTCCGCGCTGGCCCCACTCCGAGCAGGGCTGGCGCGCTTTTTGGCCAGCTCCACCATCTCATGCACAGCCGCGTGCGCGGGGATTCTCTCCAGAAAGAACAGTTGGTAAAGACCGATGTCGATCAACACCGCAATACCCGCGCACGGCGGTTTGCGCATAAGTTGCCCGCGCAAGAATTCCAATGCCAGACGCTGGCGCAGGCAACCATAGAACAACTCCATTGCCAGCGCGCGGTCCACCTTGTTCAACTTTGATGCTGTCAGTGCCTGCTCCAGCAACTCGTCTGCAAACATGCTGGAACGGAACGAACGCTTGAGCAGTTCAACAGCAACAGCGCGCGCGTTCATTGCTGAAAAGTAACACATCCATTGACGGCTTTGCGAGCGCGCCCGCGGCATGAGGAAGTTGGGCCGCGTCGGAAATTTGTTTCCCCGGCGCCGGCTTTCGTGTATTCCGTGGTGCACTTTATGAAGGTTCCATACTTTGATTTGAAGGCGCAGTACGCGGGGCTGAAAAACGAAATCCTCGGTGCCATGGATCGCGTCTGCCAAAATGCGGCGTTCATCCTTGGCGATGAGGTTGCGCAATTCGAAAAGGAGTTCGCCGCCTACTGCGAGGTTAAACATTGCGTGGCATTGAACTCCGGCACAAGCGCTTTGCACGTCGCGCTGTTGGCTGCCGGCGTCGGCAACGGCGACGAAGTCATCACCACGCCAAACACGTTTATCGCCACTGCCGAGGCGATTTCCTACACAGGCGCAAAACCGGTGTTCGTCGATATTGATCCCGCCACGGCAAACATTGATCCCAAACTGATAGCACGGGCGATCACCCCAAAAACAAAGGCGATCATGCCGGTGCATCTCTACGGTCGGCCTGCCGCCATGAACGCAATCCTCGATGTCGCGGCGCGGCAGCGTCTTGCAGTCATTGAGGACGCCTGTCAGGCACACGGCGCAAGGTGTCGTGGAAAGCGAGTCGGCGGCTTCGGTCTGGCTGCGGCATTCAGTTTCTATCCGACGAAAAATCTTGGCGGTTACGGCGAAGGCGGCGCGTTGACTACCAACGACGAGTACACGGCGCAACTAGCCCGGTCGCTCCGCGATCACGGCGCTGCCCACCGTTACACGCATGAACGCATTGGATACAACTATCGCATGGATGGTTTTCAAGGCGCGGTGTTGCGCATCAAACTGAAGCAACTCGATGGATGGACGGCGAAACGGCAGGAATTGGGGCGACAATATCGGAAACATCTGGCCAATGCCCGCGTGGAACTGCCCCACGATGATCCACACGACGAGTGCGTCTATCATCTCTTTGCTGTGTATGTTGACAATCGGGACGCCGTGCGCGCCGAACTGGAGGCGCGCGGCGTTCAGACCGCGGTTCATTATCCGATGCCGCTCTCGCTCCAGAAAGCGTATGCCAACCTCGGTTATCGTCCCGGCAGTCTGCCGCAGGCGGAACGGGCTTGCGAACGGGTGCTATGTCTGCCGATGTACCCCGAACTGAGGTTGGAACAGGCCGAATACGCCGCGAAAACACTCGCGGAAATCGTCGGGCCGAAATAGGTTGCCCACGAGCGCATGCCACTCTTCAAAAAATCGTTTCCCAAGCGACACTATTCGGCTAAGATTGCAGCGCTATCCTATGTTTACTGCACGCACCTTGTGGGAAGGACGTTGGCCAATACTCGTTTTGGCCGTGCCGACTGTCGTTTTCCTCTGGGCTGGGATGACGGGACGCGCTTGGGGCTGGATGGTTGGTGGCGCGTTCGCAGTGCTGTTCTCGTTTACAGTATCGTTCTTCCGCGACCCGGAGCGGACGGCACCCGCCGACCCGCAAGCGATCGTCGCACCCGCTGACGGCAGGATCGTGGAGGTCAAGACTGCGATCGAACCAAATTTCCTGAAAGGCGATGCGCAGATGGTGGCGATTTTTCTGTCGGTGTTCGATGTGCACGTACAACGCGCGCCGATTGCGGGTGAGATCAAACTGGTGAAATACATTCCCGGCAAGTTTTTCGATGCTCGCAACCCGAGGGTTTCAGAGGAAAATGAGAACCGGATCGCCGGCATAGAGTCACCGGACGGATTTCGCATAACGGTGCGGCAGATTGCGGGGCTGATTGCGCGACGGATCGTCGGCTGGTCGGCATCGGGCGCGAAGTTGGGGCGCGGCGACCGGATTGGGATGATCCGGTTCGGGTCGCGCGTGGAGATATTCATGCCGCCGGGCGTCGAGGTGACAGTGAAAGTGGGCGATCATGCGAAAGGGGGCGAGACAATCCTTGCCAGAAAACGGTAAAAACCAAGCGACCACAGGTCAGACACCCGAGTCGCAGAAAGACGGCGAGAGGGTCAGAATCTACCCGCTGCCGAACCTGTTGACGGCGGGCAATATGGCATGTGGGTTCTTCGCACTCACATGGATCTTCAAGTACGAGCAGGGCGGCAGCTTCGAGCCGATTATGATCGCGATTCGGTTGATCCTGTTGGCGTTCGTGTTTGATTTCTTCGATGGGCGGGTGGCACGGCTGGCGCACAAGGAATCGCGGTTCGGACGCGAATTTGATTCGCTGGCGGACATGGTGAGTTTCGGCGTGGCGCCAGCGTTTTTGGTCTACCGGATCATTCTGCCTGATTTCGTGAAGACGGGCTGGATGGTTGCGGCGGTGTACTTGGTGTGCGGCGGGATTCGGCTGGCACGGTTCAACGTCTTGGCCGGCGCGGCCGGCACAAAGGGCAATGGAGAGTTCCTCGGCTTCCCAATTCCGTCGGCGGCGGCGCTTGTGGTGAGCGTGACGATGCTGATGATGTCGTTGCAGGAACAAGATCGGGCGCCTGGGCGGTGGCGGTTTGCGTTGCCGGTGTTGATGATTCTTTTGTCGTGGCTGATGGTCAGCAATGTACGGTATCCGACATTCAAGTACATAGACTGGACACCCATTCGCTCGGTGGCGGTGCTGGCAATCGTGGTGATTGGGGCGTTGCTGTTCGTGGCGCACTTCGAATGGACACTGGCGGTATTGTTCGTGGCGTATCTGTTGTATGGATTGGTGCGACCGTGGGTCAGTAAACGGTGGCAACGAGAGATCGAGTCGGACGAGGACGAACAAGACGAGTTGCAGTCATAGTGCCTGACCTGGCGATGGAAATCACAGCGACACAATTCTCGGAGGCATTGGTGGCGGGGTTCGCATGTGGATTCGTCGTCTCGATTCCCGTCGGCCCGGTGAATCTCGCGGTCATAAACCAGGCCCTGCGCCGGGGATTCTCCCGGGCGTTTCTCGTCGGACTCGGCGCGGCGTGCGCGGAAACGATTTACGCGACCGCGTTGCTGGCCGGCCACTCGTCGATTCTGGACAAACCGATGATACGCGACGCGCTGCGGGTGGTGGCGGTGGTGGTGATCGCCGTCATCGCTCTCCGGTCGTTGCTGCTGAAGCCCAAGCCCCTCGAAGCCAGCGAGGCGACTGCCGAAAAGGTGGACGAACGCTGGCACCATCCGCGTGCTTTCCTGCTCGGTTTCCTGCTAACGATATCCAACCTGATGCTCGTCGTATTATGGGCGACGTTGTCTGCTGTGTTGTTCGCGCGGGAATGGGTGCAAGCGGCGGCAGCCGACCGCGCAGCGTGCAGCGCCGGCGTGTTGCTGGGATGCAGCTTGTGGTTTTTTATGTTGGCGTGGTTTGTCTCGCGGGCACACCGGCGGATCAATCCGCGGACGCTGCTGTTGTTGACGCGCGCGTGCGGTGTGGTGCTGCTGGTGTTCGCCGCGTTGCTCGCCTACAAGCTGTTCGCCCCGTGAACTGCAGCGGTTGACTTGATCGTTGCGCCGCCGTAGTCTGGTGCCATGCCGAAGCCGAAATTCAATGCGGTCCTGGCGTTCTTCCACCGGCTCCGGGGCTTTCTTTTGGATGAACTCCCCCGGGAAGGTCGCGTTGTCAGTCCCCTGCTGCATAAACTGCGGAGAGTAGTGCAGTTTGTGTACTTGGTTTTCTGCGGGTTCCGCGACAACCGTTGTCCGGTGCGCGCAGCGGCGCTGTGTTACACGACGTTGCTGGCGCTGGTGCCGATGCTGGTGGTCGTATTCAGCGTTTCGAAGAGTTTTCTGCGCGAATCGAGCGCAACGGTGGTGCCGAAGGTGCTGGACGCGGTGGTCGAGAGGGTCGCGCCGCAACTCGAGTACCTGCCGGTCGGCAACGCAACGAACGTGACGGCGACCGCTGGCCATGTGGTGATCACTTCGGCGGCGCGCCAGCAGGCGGTCGAGGCCATCCAGACATTCATCGGACGGATCGATGCTGGTGTGCTCGGATTGGTGGGCACGCTGGCGCTGGTGCTGGTGGCGATTCAACTATTGCAGACGATCGAACAGACGTTCAACGACATCTGGGGCGTCCAGCAGGGCCGCTCGATCTGGCGTCAGGTCGTGTACTATTGGACTTGGATCACGCTCGGTCCGCTCATGATTCTCGTCGCGGTGGCGTTCACAGGCACGGCGGAGTTTTCCCATTGGTCGGACAAGCTCGCCTTCCTACAAGGCTCGGAAAGGTTTCTGATCGTGCTGGCGCCGTTTGTCATCCTCTGGATCGGGTTCGGGCTGCTATATGGGCTGATGCCGAACACGCGCGTCCGTTTCCATGCCGCGCTGATCGGCGGCATCGTTGGAGGGACGCTTTGGCAACTCAACAGCATATTGAACACCATGTACATGTCGCGCGTCGTCACCTTTAGCAAGATTTACGGCGCGCTCGGCATTCTGCCGGTGTTCCTGCTTGGCGT
>CAIKBP010000124.1 GCA_903825695.1 uncultured Verrucomicrobiota bacterium | reverse complement strand
CTTGATAACAACATCTATACGGATTTGACGGCACAGGTAAGCGCGGAGGCATACACTCCATTCGCGGTCCCCTACATGATCACGGGCCACCTGAACCAGCACCCGAAAGCTGCGATGGAGTTCATGGAGAGCGAGAAGCGCAAGGATGTTGTGAGCTTCTTTGACTCGTTGATTGAGGAGCAGTGACGCGTTTCGCGCTTGTCGTGGACACGGGTTTTTGCGAAAGTGCACGCACATAATCGGAGGCGACACATGAGAAGGGTCGAGTTTAAGAAGAAGATTCTGATGGTGGGCTATGGAGCGGTGGCGCAGTGCACGCTGCCGATTCTGGCGAAGTTGGTCAAGGCCCCGCTCCAGAACATCACGGTGATTGATTTTGAGGACCGCCGCGAGGGGCTCAAGGAATGGACGAAACAGGGCGTGAAGTTCGTTCGTGATCGCGTGACCCCGGAAAACCTCGGCACATTACTCGGCAAGTATCTCGGCGCGGGTGACCTGCTGCTTGACCTGGCGTGGAACATTGACTGTTGCGAGATCCTCCAGTGGTGCCACGATCACGGTGTGCTCTATGTGAACACATCGGTGGAACTGTGGGACCCGTATGCCGGCCCGCCGGATCAACATCCTACTGAGCGGACGCTGTACTGGCGGCACATCCTCATCCGCAAGATGAAATCGAAATGGAAGAAACCGGGCCCCAGCGCAGTAGTGGAGCACGGCGCCAATCCCGGTCTCATCTCGCACTTCACCAAACAAGGGCTGCTCGACATCGCCGGGCAATTGCTCGCCGACAAGAAAGTCAAAGGCAAGGACGCCGAGGAAATCCGTCAGCTCGTCAAGGAGCAAACGTTCAACTGCCTGGCGATGAAACTTGGGGTGAAGGTAGTCCATTGCAGCGAGCGCGACACGCAGATCGCCGACAAGCCAAAGCAGGTGGACGAGTTCGTCAACACGTGGAGTGTGGAAGGTTTCCGCGAGGAAGGCACGACAACCGCTGAGATGGGTTGGGGGACTCACGAGAAGGAATTGCCGGCGCTGGCATACGAACACAAGAAAGGCCCGCGCAACCAAATCTGCCTTGCACGGATGGGCATGAACACATGGGTCTCATCGTGGGTGCCGAATTACCGCATCCACGGGATGGTCGTCCGGCACGGCGAAGCGTTCACGATTTCGGACAAGCTCACGGTCTGGAAAAACGGCAAAGCGATTTACCGTCCAACCATGCACTATGCCTATTGCCCATGTGACGCGGCAATCGCGTCGTTGAACGAGTTGCGCGGATGCGATTATAAGCTCCAGCCGAACGTACGGATCATGTATGACGAAATTACCAGCGGTTCGGACATCCTTGGGGCTTTGTTGATGGGTCACGCATACAACTCATGGTGGACCGGCAGCGACCTGAGCATCGAGGAATCGCGTCGGCTCGTGCCCCACCAGAACGCGACGACGATGCAGGTGGCCATTTCGGCCGTGGCGGCGGCGATGTGGATGATCGAGAACCCGGCTATGGGCGTTTGCGTGCCCGACGATCTGCCGCATGAGTACATTCTCGACATTGCGAAGCCTTATCTTGGCAAGTTTATCTCGATCCCATCGGACTGGACGCCGCTGAAGCATTACACCAATACGTTTGACGGTTATAACAACCCCTCCATTGACTGGGATGATCCGTGGCAGTTCAAGAATTTCCTGATCACCGACGGAGATTAAGATGGTCACCCGTAGCGCCCTCAAGAAACTCGCGAAAGAACTCGGCACGCCACTGTTCGTAGTGGATCACGATGCGCTGCGGCGAAACTATGCCACGTTCAAGAAGCATCTCCCCCGCGTGCAGGCCTATTACGCGGTCAAGGCCAACTCCGATCCTGCCATCGTCAAGACGTTATATGAGGCGGGCGCGAGTTTCGACGTGGCATCGATGCCGGAGTTCAAGGTCGTCCACGAATACATCAAAGGCATGGAGCCGAAGCAGCGGCAGGATTGGATTTGGGACAAGATAATTTACGCCAATCCCATCAAGGCCAACGAGACATTGAGGGAGCTTGATCCGTACAAGCCGCTGGTGACATACGACAACTATGAGGAGATCAGGAAAATCAAGAAGTACGCGCCGCACGCCGGCCTCGCGCTCCGCCTCCGTGTGCCAAACACGGGCGCCATGGCCGAACTTTCCTCGAAGTTCGGCGCCGCGCCGGGCGAAGCCGTTGACCTAATCCTTGCCGCTGAGAAAGCAGGGCTGGTCGTCGAAGGCCTGAGTTTTCACGTCGGAAGTCAGACCACGAATTTCGAAAACTACGTCCAGGCAATCAACCTCGCTGCGAACGTTTTTCGAGAAGCAAAAGGCCGCGGTTACACCAAGATGAATCTGCTCGATATCGGAGGCGGGTTCCCCGCGCCGTATGATCCCACGGTCAAACCATTCCGCGTGCTTGCAAAGATCATCAACCGGGAGATTCATCGGTTGTTCCCCAAGAACATTCAGATTCTCGCGGAGCCGGGACGATTCCTGGTGGCAACGGCCGCGGTCGCCGTCTCGAAAATCATCGGCAAGGCGGTCCGAGATGGCAAACTCTGTTATTACATCGATGACGGCGTCTACCACACATTTTCGGGCGTCATATTTGACCACTGCCATTACCATCTGAAGGCGTTCAGCAAAGGCCCGACGCAGATCTGCTCCGTGTTCGGTCCGACTTGCGACGCGCTCGACGTGGTCTCCATGGCCGAGGAACTCCCCGCCGATCTTGAGCTGGGCGACCTACTCTATAGCGAGAACATCGGCGCTTATAGCCACGCCTCATCCACGTACTTCAACGGTTTCCCGCCGGCTAGAGTGGTCCACATCAACCAATAGGTCGCATACGTTGCTGCGCCTTATTACTCGATTCGTGCCTCGAAAGGCGCGCTAACGTCGTCTCACGCATTGGCGGGCGCGGGGCCGGGGCCAATGCCGGGGGCGGGAACGGTTTCTGATTTGGCTTCGTCTTTCGCGGCGTCGGGCGATGACGGCAGGGTGGTGGTCGACGGCGTGCTGCGCGGCGGCTTGGAAAGTTTACCGGTCTCGACCAATTCCTCAATCTCGAGTGCATCGAGCGTTTCATACTCGACCAGCGCCTCGGCCAGCGCAACCAGTTTATCTTTGTGGTCGAGGATGATTTGTCGGGCGCGGTTGTAACAGTCGTCGATGATGCGCCGCACTTCCTCATCAATCTCGCGGGCGGTCTGCTCGCTGACCTCGCGCGGTTTGAGCAGGTCGCGTCCTAGGAAAAGGTGTTCCTCGCGGCTGCTGACGTTGACCATACCAAGCCGTTCGCTCATGCCCCATTCAGTGACCATTTTGCGTGCGATATGCGTGGCCTGAAGAATGTCGCTCGCCGCACCGCTGGTGCTGTCGCCAAAGGTGGTTTCCTCGGCATTGCGGCCGCCCATGATGCCGGTGATTTCGTCGAGCAACTGCTTCTTGCTCTCGTGGTACTTGTCTTTCTCGGGCAGTGAGAAGGTTGCGCCGAGGAACAT
>CAIKBP010000123.1 GCA_903825695.1 uncultured Verrucomicrobiota bacterium | reverse complement strand
GTCCAAAGTTGGTCCATGGCCAACTCCATGCCATTCGCGTCGTGCGCTGCCCTGAACAGCATCGACAGGGTGACAGCTTTGAAACCCGGATGGTCGATATGTCTGATCTTCTCCAGTTCTTCGTTGGTAAGAATCGGACTTCTCAGAGCGAGCTGCCGGCAGTTGATCGGCCCGGGTTCGAGCAGGTCAGCTTCACTTCCCAGCAGGGTGTTGGTCGAGGTAATGACCTCCTCTCGGATCGGATCGATGGGCGGGTTGGTCACCTGCGCGAATAATTGTTTGAAATAGTTGTAGAGTAGTTGCGGCTTGTGTGACAACACCGCCAACGGCGTGTCCGTGCCCATTGAGCCAATGGGCTGCACGCCGTCGCACGCCATTGGCAGCATTAGCATCCGCAAATCCTCGAACGTGTAACCGAACGCCTGTTGGCGTTGGAGCACTGTCTTATGGTCGGGTTCATGCACATGCGGCGGTATCGGCAAGTCGGCGAGATGAACGAGGTTTTTGTCGAGCCAGAGCCGGTACGGCTTCTCGCCGGCCATGTTGCGCTTGAGTTCCTCGTCGGCCACGATCCGTCCCAGTTCCGTGTCGATCAGAAACATGCGGCCCGGTTGAAGCCGCCCCTTTGCCAGGACGCGGTCGGGCGGCACATCGAGCACGCCAACCTCGCTCGCCATGATCACGAGATCGTCTTTCGTCACATAGTAGCGTGAGGGTCGCAAACCGTTGCGGTCGAGGACGGCGCCGATCTTTACGCCGTCGGTGAACGCAATTGATGCGGGGCCGTCCCATGGTTCCATCAGACAAGAGTGGTACTCGTAAAACGCACGCTTGTCGTCGGGCATGCTTTCGTGGTTCTCCCACGGTTCGGGGATCATCATCATCACCGCATGCGGCAACGAGCGACCCGCAAGCACCAGGAACTCCAGACAGTTGTCGAACATGGCCGAGTCACTGCCGTCTTCCTGGATGATCGGCAGCACCTTCTTGATATCAGCGCCGAACAAATCGCTGACGAACAGCGACTGACGGGCGTGCATCCAGTTGATGTTGCCGCGAAGCGTGTTGATCTCGCCGTTGTGCGCCGCGTAACGGTACGGGTGCGCCCGATACCAACTCGGGAAGGTGTTGGTACTGAAGCGCGAATGCACCAGCACCAGCGCGGTCTCCATCGCGGGGTCGGCCAGGTCAGGGTAGAATTGCTCCAACTGTTCCGACATCAACATGCCTTTGTAGGCGATGGTCTTGTGCGACAGACTCGCGATATAGAAATGTTCGCCGCCTTTGATTCCGGCATAACGGATGCCGCGCTCGGCCAGCCGTCGAATGACGTAGAGTTTGCGCTCAAACGCCATGTCGTCGGACAGTTTCTGATCGCGCCTGATGAACACCTGGCGCACCACCGGTTCGGATACTTTGGCGGTGTTGCCGAGGCTGGCATCGCAGGTCGGCACGGTGCGCCAGCCGATTAATCGATGGCCTTCGTTGTCCACGATCTCCTCAAAAAGTTTCTCGCACTTGTATCGTTCCAACTCGTCTGGTGGCAGAAACATCATGCCGACCCCGTATTCAGTGGGCGAAGGAAGTGAAATACCCTGTTTGGCGCATTCCTGTTTCAGAAATGCGTGCGGTTTTTGAAACAACACACCCGCACCGTCACCAGTGTTCGGTTCACAACCGCACGCACCGCGGTGGCGCAGGTTGACCAACACCGTGAGCGCCTGGCGCAAAATCTGATTCGACTGCCGACCCTTGATGTTGACGATAAACCCGACGCCACACGCGTCGTGTTCATACCGCGAGTCGTACAATCCTTCTGTTCGCCTGAAATCTCTGCTCATCTAAGACTCTTTCCAGTGTTCGTTACGCAGCAACTCGATGAATGACCGGGTGCTCGGGTACAACTCACGGCCCCGGCGATGGATAATCCCAAGTGGCCGTACAAATCCGTCCGGCGCGAACGGCACCGAGGCCAAGGTGCCCACCTTCACTTCGCGATTCAGCGTCGGTTCGGGCAGAATCGAGATGCCCGATGCGACCTCGACTGCGCGCTTGATTGCCTCGATATTATCAAACTCCACGACGATCTCGACAGGGACACCGTGTTTCTTCAGGAAGCGATCCACCTGCTTGCGGATGACCAGATCGCGGTCGAATCCAACAAACTTCTCGCCCGCGATTTCCATCAGCGCGATCTTCTTCCGTCCCGCCAGCCGGTGTTGCGGAGGACACGCCACCACCATTGGTTCCTCGCGCCATGGGATTACTGTCAACTCGCGCTGCCGTTGCGGGAATGAGACGATGCCGAGGTTCGCCTTCTCCTCTAGTACGCTCTCGTACACCTGTTCTGGATGCAGATACGACACATGGACGCGAGCGTGGGCATTGGATTCCGAGAACCGGCGGATGTACTGGCTCATGTCACCCAACCCAACCGAGTAAATCGCCGCCACGCGCACAACAGCGTCCACGTCGGCATGGCGGCGACGCACCTTCAACTCCAAGTCACGGTACCGCGCGACCACATCGCGGCAACCCTCGTAGAACAGCCGGCCTTCCGCCGTCAATTGCCAGGGACGATGCGAGCGGTCGATTAGCGCCACACCGAGACATTGCTCGAGATGATGCACCGCCTGGCTGGCTGCCGACTGCAAAACGCCGTTAGCTTCCGCGCCGCGAGAGAAACTCCTCAGCCGGACGACGTCGCAAAAGATCTTCAGGGTCTCGACCTGCATTAGCAATTCCAATCCAAGCTTAATCTTATATCTAAATAACTAATACGAATTCGAACCATTGTCAAGTGTGGCTTGACGACTTGGCCTGTTGCGCCGATGATGAATAGGGAAACCCAAACCATGGAGGTCATCCGATGAAGATCGTCAAGCAACTCTCTCTGTTCCTCGAAAACAAGCCCGGCACGCTGGCAGCGGTCTGCCGCGCCCTTGCCGACGAGAATATCAATATTCAGGCCATCTCGGTTTCCGATGCCGTAGATCACGCTGTGGTGCGACTAGTGGTCAATGATCCGCGCCGCGCCGTGCACCTGCTCGGCGAACGCGGTGTGTTGGTCGTCGAGCGCAACGTCCTGATGATTGAATGCCGCAACCAGCCTGGCATGCTGGCCACCACCGCCCGCAAACTCGCCACGAACAAGATCAACATCGAATACGCCTATGCCGCGTCTCTACCCAACGCACCTACCGGCGCGATGATTCTTCGCGTGGACAATGTGAAAAAAGCCCGGCGCATCCTCAAAGGAAACTGACGAGGCCTGTGTTTATCGCTTTGCAGCACGGATGAACCCAGACGATCGGCTTGCTGCCGGCGCATGAATCCCGGATCAAGGTAGGCGTAGCGAAATCCGAGGATGACGTGATAATCGGGTTGTAGTCCCGGTAGGTTGCCTGTAAATTGCTAGCCGGGATGATTCGGGAAATCGAGGAGCATAAGACGATGGGCGAGTTGGCCGACCGGATGCGCGGACTGGTACAGCACGGCATCTATCCGCTCCTGCTCTGGGATTCATCGGGGCTTCGCATCGTCAAAATTGATTCGCGCTGTGGCATGTGGTGTGTTCCCGCAGATACTAGCTACGAGTGGCGGGATTGGATGATGATTTCAGCAGCATGAAAGGACGTTCAAACACCGTTGAGAAGCTTCCTATTGTTTTTCTCCACGGGATATTTGGGAAACCGGGAAACTGGGACGAGTGCGCGCACTACCTAGCGCCGCGCTGGCGGGTGTTGGTACCGCAAATGCCTCTGTTCGACCTGCCCGCCGCGCAGGCAACTGTCGAAGGGATCGGCGCAACTGTCCGTGATCGGCTCGAAGCGGAGGGAATCGGCCGGGCGATTATCGGCGGCAACTCGCTGGGCGGTCACATTGCATTGCACTTGGCGTTTCGCGAACCGGCGAGGGTCGCCGCGTTGGTGCTCACGGGAAGCTCTGGGCTGTTCGAACGCGGTTTTGAGCGAGTTCCGCGCCGGCCCAGCCGCGAGTGGCTGACCGCGCGGGTCCGTGAGGTGTTCTACGACGGTCGGCATGTCACTGAAGCGATGGTTGACGAAGTGACGGCGGTGATTAGGAACCGGGCCAGTGCCCTGCAGCTCCTGCGAATTGCAAAATCGACCAAACAGCACTCGTTGCGCGGAGAGCTTCATCGGGTCCGCTGTCCGGTGTTGCTGGTGTGGGGCGCCAATGACCAGATCACGCCGCCGGCGGTGGCCCGGGAGTTTCAAAACCTGCTGCCGCAGGCGGAATTGCAGTTCATCGACCGTTGCGGCCATGTCCCGATGATCGAACACCCGCAGAGATTCTGCGTTCTCCTTGAGCAATTCTTGGAGCGAATTAATCCCATCCTCCAAAAGCAAAGCCCTATCGGCGATCAGCCAAAATGAAAACACACGAGCAGCTAGGATTCCGATCATTGCCCCCGCCGGCGGAAATGCTCGGCAAACTGGTCGAGGCCCGGCTGGTCCCGCAAGTCGCCCCGCTGGCGCTGGTACAACTAGTGCAAGTTGGCACACCGATGTGGCGCCGGGGCGTGAATGAAGTCCCGCTCCTGCTGTGCGTTCACACCACGAGCGCGGATTAGGTTGTGCCTCCGTATGCACGTCCGCCAGATTGACACGCAGCATGCGCCGGATGTGGAGAAGTTCGTTCGGTTCCCCCTGACGCTCTACCGCAACTGTCCGCAATGGGCGCCTCCCCTACTGGCGACAATGCGCAGGAGTCTCGACCGCACGCGGCATCCGTTCTATGCGCACTCTGAGGCCGACTTCTTTGTGGTGGAATCTGCGGACGGCGTGCTCGGCCGAATCGGCGTGCTGAATAACCAGAGCTACAACCGCCATCATCAGCGGCGGACCGGGTTCTTTTGTTACTTTGATGTGGTGGACGACCCGTCGGCGGCCCGTGCGTTATTTGACGCGGCGTTCGATTGGATACGTGCCCGCGGGCTGAACGAGGCGTTCGGACCGCACGGGTTGCTGAAACTCGACCGCGGCGGCGTGATGGTGGAAGGGTTTGAACACCGTGCGGCGATGGGCGTAGCTTACAACCGCCCATATTACGACCGGTTCCTGCGCGACGCCGGGTTCGCGAAGGAGTTCGACCTTTTGTCCGGCCGATTGGACGAAGGACATCATCTTTCGGAACGGATACGCGAGATCAGCGACAAGGTGAAAACCCGGTCCGGGCTGCAAATCAAGACATTCGCCAGCAAGAAGGAATTGCGCGCGTGGACGCCGCGAATCGCCATGGCATACGAGGAGGCGTACCGCGTTTTTGCGTTGTACTACCCACGCACCGACGCCGTGCG
>CAIKBP010000122.1 GCA_903825695.1 uncultured Verrucomicrobiota bacterium | reverse complement strand
TTGTTTGACGATCTCGGGGTTTTTGCTGGTCTCGATGCGGGCCTTGAATCTGTCGAACGGCATGTCCGACAATTGTTCCTTCCAGTGACGCACGATGCGCGTCTGGTACTCGTGGTAGTTTGGCGGGCCGAGCAACTCGCCGGTGAAACCGCAGCGATTTACAAATGTGAAGTTGCCTTTGGGTGGATCAATGGGCGTCTCGACCTGTTTCCAGAGCAGGTTCGTGTGGCGACGAAACAAGAATCGGATGGCTTCATCGCGCGTGAGAAATGGATTATCGCCGGGCTGCACCAGCCACAGCGGCGCGCGTTTGCCGTCAGCAGCAGGTTTACTCGCAAGTTTAACGTGATGACGTTCAGGCTTATTGAGAACCAAACGGGCGATATCGAAAAATGCGTAAGCGCGCGTGGATTGCTTCAGCGTATCGAGCATCGCCGCAAAACGTTTCTCTTCGGGGATAAACGACACCTCGACTGCCGCGGGAATGGGCCGATGTTCGGGATAACGTTGCGGACCTTTGCCGTGCGGGGCGAATTTGCCTGCCGGCGGACGCCCACGGTTAGAAGAGCGTTGCTCCGTGCGCCGGTCGCCGGGAGCGGATGGCCGACCGCCGGGTCGGTGTCCGAATTTTCCCGGTCCGCTGCCACCGGGTTTTCCTGATCCGGGCGGACGTGGGCCACGTTCCCGCTCGCGATTGCGGTCGGGGCGGCCACGACGATGTTCACGGTCCATTCCATCTCCGCCGGTGTAATGGTCGTACGACTTGCCGGTGGACTTGATCCACTGCGGCGTGATACTGAGTTCGTCCAACGGCAGGACTGGTATTTCATCCGAACCAGGATTCATCAACGCCACTATACCAAAGGAACACCGAGGAACAACCTTTTGGATAATGGCAAATCGGTGCGATTAGATTGAAAATACGCCGCGGCGGCGCTATTTTGTGTGACGAAGGGTGGACGCAATGGCTGCTCAACTCCAGCCGAGTTCGGCAAGACGATCGTCGCCGATACCGAAATGGTGTGCGATTTCGTGGAGGACGGTGCGGGCGACTTCGTGGCGGATCGCATCCGGATGCTCGAATTTCTCAAGGAACGGACGCTGAAAGATGATGATGCGGTCAGGAAACCCTGAATACATTATGCCGCGCTCGGGAAGCGGCGTGCCCGTGTATAGACCGAACAGGGTCTTGCAGGGCGGCACGCCCATTTTTTCGAGTAACTCGGCGCTCGGTTCCCCTTCGACAATGACTTGGACGTTGTCGAGGAACGGGCGAAACTCATCGGGAATCAGTTCCAGTCCACCGGCAACCAACTCCTCGAATTCGTTCGACGATAGTCTCATGGTCGTTTTGCGAAAACTTTAGGAGAATCCCATGGAAAGGCAACCCATGATTCGGCCTCCAGCGGTGGCGGGGCAGTTCTATCCGGGCACGGCGAAACAGGTGAACGCCGACTTGGATCGCATGTTGCCGCACGTCAATCGGCAACGAGACGCACTCGCGGTGGTGGTGCCGCACGCCGGCTGGATGTATTCGGGCACGACGGCAGGGACTGCGTTTGCGGCTGTGCGCGTGCCTGACCACGTGATCATGATAGGTCCGAATCATCATGGTCTCGGCAGTCCATACGCCGTGGCAGACACTGGCGCATGGCGGACGCCAATCGGCGACGTGCCCATTTGCGAGCCGTTGGTTAAAACCTTGCTTGGGAATTGCACTTTGTTGACGGCCGACCGGCCCGCGCATGCCGTGGAGCATTCGCTCGAGGTGCAGGTCCCGTTTTTGTTGCGACGGAACCCGAAAGTACGGATCGTGCCGATCCTGATCGGCCGAGCCGGGCGGAAGGAATTGCGCGCTATCGGGGCCGCGATTGCGCGAACGGTTCAAGAAACCGGCAAACGGGTACTGTTACTGGCTTCGAGCGACATGAATCATTACGAAGATCAAGAGACGTCCCACCGCAAAGACAAATTGGCGCTCGATGCCGTGGTGAGTCTCGACGAGGAAACGTTGCTCAGACAAGTTGCGGCACACGAGATATCCATGTGCGGCGTGCTGCCAACCTACATTGTATTGGTCGCGGCCAAAGCGTTGGGTGCAAAACGCGCTGAACTGCTTGATTATCGCACGAGCGGCGACGTAAGCGGCGATTACTCAGCGGTGGTCGGCTACGGCGCAGTGGTGATCGAGTAGTTTGACAGTTGGCAGGTGTGCTGGTAGTTTTGACGGCAGTCGCAAGAAACGATTTGGGGTGCTCCGAAAGCGTTTTTGGAGCTGAGATTAAACCCATAGAACCTGACCCAGGTAATGCTGGCGTAGGGAAACGCTTGAGAAAGCCGATTCCTGGCCTCAGGGACCGGTTTTTTTGATTTAAGCAATTGATGATCGGACGGAAACACAACCAAAAGCAGCGGGGGGGGCGCCGATGTCCCCACGGCCGCAGCAACGCCGCGCTTCTTAAATCAAGGAAGATTTACGTCGCGAGCAAGGTGCACAAGGACGTGCGTGTGCCATTTCGCGAGATTACGCTGTCGCCGACCGTGGCCGCTAACGGCCGCATCAAGGTCAACGAACCTGTCCGCGTTTATGACACCAGCGGTCCGTGGAGCGACCCTGAATTCCACGGCAAGATAAACCGCGGTCTGCCCGCGTTACGCCGTCCATGGATTCTCTCGCGCGGCGACGTGGAAGACATTGGTGGGATGGACGTCCTGCCCTTCGCCGTTAAACCTCTTCGCGCCAAGCCCGGCCGAATCGTCACGCAACTCCACTACGCCAAGCAGCGTGTCGTCACGTCCGAAATGGAATTCGTCGCCATCCGCGAGGGACTCGACCCCGAATTCGTCCGCAGCGAGGTGGCGCGGGGCCGGGCGATTATTCCCGTAAACATCAACCATACCGAATCCGAGCCGATGATCATTGGCCGAAATTTTCTGATAAAAATCAATGCCAACATAGGCAACTCCGCCGTTGCCAGCTCGATCGAGGAAGAGGTTGAGAAGATGCGGTGGGCGCTCAAGTGGGGCGCGGACACGGTGATGGACCTTTCCACAGGAAAAAGCATTCACGAAACTCGCGAGTGGATTCTCCGCAACTCGCCGGTGCCCGTCGGCACGGTGCCGATCTATCAAGCGTTGGAGAAAGCCGGCGGCGCGGCGGAGGAATTGACATGGGACATCTACCGCGACACCATTATTGAACAATGCGAGCAGGGCGTGGACTATTTTACCGTCCATGCCGGTGTGCTGCTGCGCTATATCCCGCTGACGGCCAAGCGTGTTGCCGGCATTGTCAGCCGTGGCGGCGCAATTCTTGCCAAGTGGTGTCTGGCTCATCATCAAGAGAGTTTTCTCTATACACATTTCCATGAGCTTTGCGAAATAATGGCGGCCTACGACGTCGCGTTCAGTCTGGGTGATGGTCTGCGGCCCGGCTCCATCGCCGACGCCAATGACGAGGCGCAGTTTGCCGAGTTGAAGACACAAGGTGAACTGACGAAGATCGCATGGGAACATGGTTGCCAAGTCATGAACGAAGGTCCCGGCCATGTGCCATTGCACCTCATCAAGGAGAACATGGACAAACAGTTGGAATGGTGCCACGAAGCGCCGTTCTACACGTTGGGGCCGATCCCGACAGATATCGCGGCAGGTTACGATCACATGGCGAGCGCGATCGGCGCTGCGATGATTGCCTGGTATGGCGCCGCGCTGCTTTGCTATGTCACACCGAAGGAACATCTCGGCCTGCCGAACAAGAAAGATGTCAAAGACGGCGTCATTGCCTACAAGATTGCCGCACATGTCGCGGACTTGGCGAAAGGACATCCGCTGGCCCGGCAATGCGACGACGCGATGAGCAAGGCGCGGTTCGAGTTTCGCTGGGAAGACCAGTTCAACTTGTCGCTCGACCCAGAAACCGCGCGGGAGTTTCATGATGCGACGCTGCCGCAACAGAGATCAAAGCTTTCGCACTTCTGTTCGATGTGCGGCCCGAAGTTCTGCGCGATGAAGATTACTGAAGACATTCGCCGCGTGGCAGAGCAGGGGATGAAAAAGAAGAGCAAAGAGTTCAAATGCAAGGGTGGGGAGATCTACCAGAAGACGTGACGTTATCTTAACAGCCAGACCGCGGAATCGCTCAGACATTCTTATGAGCAGTCGCGGTCTGATGCTAATGGAGAATGAGAACAGCGAGTGCGCCCTCCTGCACAGCTGCGAACCGCATAAGAAACTCGTAATCTGCTCACAAATCGATTATGGATTCCTGCATGCCGTTCTTACTCGGGCAATTGCGGCTTTCATCCAATTTGTTTCTTGCGCCGCTGGCGGGTTACACGAACTTGCCGTTTCGGCTGATCATTCGCGAAATTGGTGGCGCTGGGTTGTGCACGACCGATCTGGTTAACGCCCGCTCGTTGGTGGAAAAGAACTGGAAGGCGTTGAAGTTTATCGAGACCCGGCCAAATGATCATCCGTTGGCCGTCCAACTCTACGGCACAGTCCCAGAAGAAATGCGCGATGCGGCGTCGGCATTGGAGTCGCTCGGTGTGGACGTTGTGGACGTGAACATGGGTTGTCCTGTGCGCAAGGTGTGCCGTAACGGCGGTGGGTCCGCACTGATGGGCGACAATGACAAGGCCGCGCACCTTGTGAAAATCATGGTCGCAGCCGTGAAGATTCCCGTGACCTGCAAGATGCGGCTAGGCTGGGACGACGCCAACGTTACTGCGCCTGACCTTGCTCGCGCCATCGAAGACGCAGGCGCCGCTGCAATCACCGTCCACGGACGGACTCGCAAACAGGGGTTCTCTGGACACGTGAATCTGGCGGGTATTCGCGCCGTTGTACAATCGGTGCGGCGCATTCCCATCGTTGGCAACGGTGACATTGTCACGCCCGTGGCGGCAAAAACGATGTTTGAACAAACCGGTTGCGCCGCCATCAGCATCGGGCGCGGTGCATTTTACAATCCGTGGATATTCCAGCACACCGCTCATTATTTAACGACTGGCGAACTGTTGCCTGAACCGACCTTCGATGAACGACTCGCCGTGATGCGGCGTCACCTCGACCTGATGATTGAGGTGTTCGGCGAGGAACACGGCTGCCGCAAGTTTCGGAAAGTGGCGCTGGAGTACGCAAAACGCTTTGGTCCCATCTCGGAATTCAATCGTCGCGTGGTGAAACTGAAATCACGCCCCGAGTTCGACGAGATAATCGAGGCGTATCGCATGTGGCGTCGCCAGTTTCTAGACGGTGACGCGCAGTTGCTTCCACACTATGCGCCGCGCTCGCTGGAAGTTGCTTCTACGATCCCCCTCCCGCAAGGTCCGAACGAATTGTGGTGACGGCAACAAGCCCCGAGACCATGATGGGTTGTATACCGGATTATAGTTTTGGCGGCACATCCATCGGAACAATCCACGCTTCCAATGGAAGCATTGTCCCGCAGTCCAGACATCGCGTGACGGCGTACTGTGCTCCGCAATGCGGACAGACGGGGTGCGTTTCAAATGTATCGAACGGCTTTCTGCATTTCCCGCAACCCCAGAACGCACCCACCATCGGCGCGGCATGGCAGGACGGACATTCGAACCCGACGCGTCGCGGCGCATTTTCCATTCGAGACATGCCCCGTGCCGCACGCAATCCATTCCAGCAATTCAGGAGGATGAACACTGCGATGGCGCCAAGCCAAACCGCCTGTACCTTGAGGTGCGGCTCGAAGTACATTCCAATGGCCAAGGCGATCAGACACACTACACCTGCAAAACCGATGTACGTCACGACCATCAAACTGCAGGCGCGTCCCAATCCAAACCAGAGTAGCGAACGCAGGATTTGGCCGCCATCGAGCGGATAGATTGGCAACAAATTGAAGACCAGTATGGCGGTGTTGATTAGTAAAACCGCATGAAGCAGGCTGTAGGCATCTGAGAGGGACGTCTGCCACCCTGACGCTTGGGCGAACAAAAAGAGCAGGGACAGAATTGGGAACAACGCGACGTTGACCAGCGGGCCCGCGGCGAGGCTCCACAGCGTTGCGCCAGGACGTTGTGGCGGATCCACGTACGCCACACCACCGAGCGGCCAAAGCACGATCTGATTGGCTTTCCCGCCAACCTGCCGGCAGGCGAGTGCGTGACCAAGCTCATGCATTGTAACGATTACGAACAGCGCCAGATACTCCAGCGCGTTCCAGATCGGTGACGAGTAGTTCCCTTGGCGAATTTTAATCTCGTAAAATGCGGCAACAAACCACGACCAATGCAGGAACACGTCGATTCCAGCGAATCGAAATAAGCGAAATGATCCTGAACGAGTCGGCATCATGGGCGTGACTTATAACACGGGAGGCAACAACCACAAGCGTTTTGACATGCGGTCTAGGCTGCGTCTGTGGAAACGATTTGAATGTTGCGACCGCAGGTGTCGCAGTGGACGTGGGAAGCGGCAAAGGACGGGCTAAGTTGAACGGTCCGACCGCACGCGCATCGGAACGATTCCCATCCAGCACCAGAACGACGGTACTGAAGTGGCGGCCCGGGGAACGGAATAACTGGCGGTGCCGCGGCGGCGACTGGGGTTTCGCTTATAGCAGGCAACGGGAGGACGCTGCCACAACGGATGCAGGTAATTTCATCCTGTTCGTAGCCTTCCGGTACCGAGATCTCCATGCCACAATCGCATTTCACACAAAGATGGCCGCGCGCACGGTAGAACGGTGCGCTGGCGGCCTGGCGCGTCTCAATAGGACCTTCATTGGAAGGCGCGCGGATGACGCCTCCTTGCGAAGCTCCCAGTATTTCGCGGCTGAACAACGCGCCCTGCGCGGTCTTGTGGTAAGCGGCTTCGTAGTCGGCCAGCGACGAACCGGCCATACCACGGAGAATGCGGATGCGTTCGACCGTGGACGGATGCGATGAAAAAACGCTGTCGGGTTCACCGCCGCCGGCGTAGAGCGGGTTAACGATAAACAGTGGCGCAGTCGCTTTGCTGGCAAAACTTGTGGTGGCGCTGGCCTGCGATATCTTTTCGAGCGCAGAGGCAAGACCTTCGGGGTAGCGGGTGAAC
>CAIKBP010000121.1 GCA_903825695.1 uncultured Verrucomicrobiota bacterium | reverse complement strand
AGCATGTTCGGGTTGTTCGAACTCCAGCCGCCGCAGTTCCTGGTGCAAAAAGCCACCGGTCTCTCGTCGAAAGCTGGTTATTTGGGGTTGTTTTTCCTCGGCGCGATGGTCGGCGTCATTGCCGCTCCCTGCTTGGCGCCTGTCGTGGTCGTTGTGCTCGCATTTGCCGGTTCGAGCGGCGACCCGTTGACTGGCTGGTGGCTGTTCTTCGCGCTGGGCGCAGGGTTGGGGCTGCCTTACATCGTGCTTGGCATGTTTTCGAACCTGCTGACGCGATTACCGAAGTCGGGCACGTGGATGGTTTGGGTGAAACGCGTGTTCGGCGTTGCGTTGATCGCCGTGGCGTTGTGGATCACACACACGCTGTGGTTGCGCTCGACACCAACCAGGATTGACGGCATTGCATGGCAATCCTATTCCCCTGCCTTGCTTGCGCAGGCTGCTGCCGAGAAACGTCCCGTGTTGATCGACTTCTACGCCGACTGGTGTATCCCTTGCAAAGAAATGGACAAGAAAACTTATCCCAACCAGCAAGTGATCGAAAAATCACGCCGATTTCTGATGCTCAAGGCTGATCTTACCCACACCAGTTTACCTGAAGTAAAACAACTCGCCATGCAGTCCCAGATCTTTGGTGTACCCACCACCGTATTCATCGGTGCTGATGGCCGCGAACGCGCCGATTTACGCCAAGTGGGATTCGTGTCCTCTGAAGAACTCCTGAAGGCGATGAACGAGGCGCGCCAACCCACACCAACGAACGTCGCGCCAACGTCCTCTACTCCAAACGTGCCCGCAAAGTAGCTGCGTCCGTTTTGAGTGGACTATGCGCGTGCAGCCGTGGTGGCGGTCGCGTTGGCGGGATGGCGGGCGATCTTGGTGACTGTTTCTTCAAGAACTAGACGCGCGTCCAACTGGGTGGTGACCAGCAGGAGGTTCGCCTCCAGCAGAGTGTCCAGCGCCCCGATCAGTTCAGTTTTGGAGAAATTCTTCGCGGCCACAGCGCAGCGGTAGAGCCGCCATGCGTTCGGCAACATGCCGTCCTTCGTGCGCGGGAAATGCGCCGTGACGCCCACAGACAGTCTCTCGAAGGCCCTCACGAACTCGACGTTGCTGCCGCCACCCTCACGGACGCTGATTAATTTGCGCTCCATTAAATCGCGCGCAAGCAGCATCAACCGCAATTGACCGACAAGCATCATAACGATGCCGATCGGTTGTTCGCCGCCTCCGAGTAGCTTTTCTACTGCGTGGATCGCCTGCGGTAGCCGCCGTGCACCAAGTGCGTCAGTCAATTCCCAAATCACCGCTTGCCGCGACACGCTACAGATCGCGCGCACGTCAGCGGTGGAAATCTCTTTGCGGTTGCCGACATAGATGGAGAGCTTCTCCAATTCATTGGCGATCTCGCGCAAATCGGGCGCGACGAGTCCGCGGAACGTCTCGAACGCCGCGGCACCCATCGTCTTGCCTTCGGCGCGTAGTTTTCGCTGGATGAAGTCGGCGATCTCCTCGTCGCCGGCCTGTTTCGATTCATCTGGCGCGTCGAGCACCTGCACCGTTGCGGCTTTTTCCAGCGTCTTGTACGCCGTGCGGCGTCGGTCAATGCCGATGGCACTGATCAGTAACGTCACGCCATCAGGTAACCCGCGTTTGAGTTGGTCACTGAACTCGCCAAGCGCCTCCTTGACCGCTTCCGCGCTTACGGCCTTGTCATCGGCGAGCAGGTTGGTGTTTTTTAACCATACCAGCTTGGCCGCGCTGAAGAATCCGACAGTGTTAATCGCCTCATTAAGTCGTCTGAAGATTTTCAGCGCCTCATCCTGATTGGCCGCTGTGCCTTCGATGATCTCGATGCCGAACTCACCGGCGCCTTTCGGCGCAAGTTTCTCCGCCAACTTTGCTGCCGCGTCCTTGATGGTGAACTCATCGGTGCCGCCGATGAGATAAACGGATTTGGTTTCAGTGCGCGCCGCAGGCATGAGCCAAAGATTATCCACGGATGACACGGATTACACGGACTTTTTTGCCGGCGAGGCACGGTGGTATTGACAATATGCGCCCCATTCCCCCAAGCCGCGCTCGCATTGCTCGACAATCTCATCGGGAACCTATAAGCTTGCCCTGATACGGCGGATCTGCCCGCTGCGAGGGAACTGGCCCCGAAAGCGTTCGAGGGTGGCAAATTTATGAATATTGATGGTTCAACAACGGTAGTAGGCCTGTTCGGCTCACCGGTCACGCATACCGCGTCGCCCGCGATGCATAACGCCGCGTTCAAGGCGCTGAAAATGAATTGGGCGTACCTGGCGTTCCCTGTTGAGCCGCGGAATCTGCGCGGTGCGTTGCTCGGCGCGCGGGACATGGGTTTGAGAGGTGTCAATCTGACGGTGCCGCACAAGTTGTCCGCGCTGGATATCGTAGATGAACTGAGCGAGGAAGCGCGCAAACTCGGCGCCGTAAACACCGTTCTAATTGAAAACGGCAAACTCCGCGGGTTCAACACCGATGGTTACGGCATAGCCAAGGCGATCAAAACGGAGTTTAACTTCACGTTCAAAGGGAAACGAGTCCTGGTGCTCGGCGCGGGCGGAGCAGGTCGGTCGATCGCCGTGCAATGCGCTCTGGATGGCGCGTCGCAAGTGCTAGTTGCCAATCGCACGCCGGGAAAGACCGACCCGATTGCGCGACAAATGGCCGAGACCAAGACCGTCTTCCGCGCGGTGGCGCTTACCACAGACGATATCGCGCGCGTGATTAATGAGGTGGATCTGCTCATTAACGCCACGTCCGTGGGGCTGCTGGAGGGCGAGTCGCTTGGGTTGGACCCGAAACTGTTTACGCCGCGACTGTTCGTGTACGACACGGTTTACCGCTTTACCGAAACAGAATTGCTGCGGACTGCAGCCGCCGCTGGCGCGAAAACCGCCAACGGTCTGAACATGTTGCTGCATCAAGGAGCGCGAGCGTTTGAGATATGGACAAAACACAAGGCGCCACTCGCGGTGATGCGCCGGGCGCTTAATGCCGCCGTGTATGGAGCCAGGAAATGAACACAGGCCTGCGGTTGTATCTCGATTTTGTAGTTTTTGTGTTCGGCGCCGCAATCGGCAGCTTTCTGAATGTTTGCATTCACCGAATGCCGCGCGGGGAATCAATCGTCAACCCGCGATCTCACTGCCCAAACTGCAACGCACAGATTCGATGGATGGACAACATACCGCTCGTGAGTTACTTCGCATTGCGGGGAAAATGCCGTTACTGCGGCGCCCCGATCAGCCCGCGTTACTTCCTCGTGGAACTTCTGACTGCAAGCGCGTTTCTGCTCGTGACATTGGAATTTGGGTGGCAATGGACAGCTCCGATTTATTGGGTTCTGCTTGGAGGATTGATCGCCGCCTCATTCATAGACTTCGAGCATTACATCATACCGAACGAATTGACGTATAGCGGAGTGATTGTCGGGCTGATATTGAGCGCGGCGCACCCGCCATTGCAACGGCCCGATTTCCTTTCGGACGCGGTTCTGAGATTACTGCATCTGGCTTCGCCTGCATGGGCCGTTGCATTATTGCGATCGTTCCTCGGGATGCTCTGCGGTGGTCTGATATTGTTCATCGTCGCCGAATGCGGAAAGCTGGCTTTTGGCAGACTCAAGGTCCAGTTGCCACCGGGGACGACCGCCAGAATTGCTGACAATACGTTCTATTTTGGTGAGGAATCCAAGTCATGGGAGGAAATTTTCAGCCGCGGTTCCGACAGGATACGGTTCCATGCATCGACCCTTAAATTTCACGACCAAACGTTTGAAAACGCTGGCGTCAGCGTTTCAATGACCGCCATCGAGGTCAACGGGACGCCATATTCACTCACAGAGACCGGACCGGTAGAAGCCACGACAAGTCTGGTCGTCATTCCGCGCGAGGCGATGGGGCTGGGCGACGCCAAACTTCTGGCCGCCATCGGTGCGTTTCTGGGTTTGTACGCCGTTTTGTTCTCTGTCTTTTTCTCTTCCGTGGTGGGCGGCATTGTGAGCCTGTTGTTGGTCATAATGCGCAGAAAAGAATGGCAGAGTAGGATTCCGTATGGACCTTATCTTGCCTTGGCTGCGGCCTTCTGGATTTTTTGGGGTCCGAACCTCGTCAATTGGTATCTGGGTTTTATGAGAAGATAGGCAATCCCACAACTGCGAGTCGTTGTTGTGGGAGCGCTTTTCAAGCGCGATCTGCCCTCTCGCTCAAGCCTCGACAAACCGGTCGCGGTTAGAAACCGCTCCCACGGCCTCAGAACTTGCATAGGACAGGTTTTGCTAGGCACTCTTGCAGGTTTCCCGGCCTACTTGCGCCTTCCGCCCTCATCCTTCATCCTTTAGGTATATTGCCATGCGTGGTAGGAACTGCGCACCAGCGGGCCGCTCTCAACGTGACGGAACCCAAGCTGCCGTGCTGCGTCTCCAAGCTCCGCGAACTCCGATGGCGGGACGTGCCGTACAACCGGCAACTGCTCAACTGACGGACGCAGATACTGGCCGAGCGTGAGAATGTCGCAGCCTGCGTCGCGCAAATCTTCACAGACCGCCAGCACTTCTTCGCGCGTCTCACCCAAACCGAGCATCAATCCCGACTTCGTAATGACATCCGGGCGAGCTTCCTTCGCCGCAGCCAGCACGCGCAATGACCGTTTGTAGTCAGCGCCGGGGCGAACCGGCTTGTAAAGGCGGGGCACGGTTTCGAGATTGTGCGCGAGCACCGTGAGCGATGTCTTGACCACGCGCGCAACCAACGCCGCCTCGCCACGAAAATCGGGAATCAGGGCTTCCGCCTTGCATTGTGGTCGCTGACGATGAATTGCCTTGATCGTCTGCGCAAAATGGCTGGCGCCTTGGTCGGGCAGATCATCGCGCGTCACCGAGGTCAGCACGACATAATCCAGTTCCAGCGCCGCGACCGCTTCGGCCACGTGCTCCGGCTCTTGTTCGTCGAGTGGCAGTGCTTTCCCCTTCCCCACGGCGCAGAACTGGCAGTGCCGGGTGCAGACATCACCGAGCAGGATGAATGTTGCCGTGCCGTGACTCCAACACTCACCAACATTTGGGCACTTCGCTTCCTGACACACTGTGTGCAGGTTGAACCCGCGCAATATCTCTTTCAGTCGGATGTACCGCGGTCCGTCCTGCACGCGGGTACGGATCCAATGCGGCGGGTGCGGCGACGCCGGTGTCGGAGTGGGCATTTGCGTAACGACATCCATTATTTTTGGGCACATTACGGCAGTCCACCGTGTGCGGCAAGAACCGACTCTCGACCCATTTTCGGGCCTGCTGCAACTTCACTTAGCAGGCCTGGATCAACTGATGCATTGCGGTTCGTGGATCGACGGCGTTGCCACCGGAGAAACGCGCCAAGCTGGAAACAGATATTACGCGGCGGAAGCAGCAGGCGGCGACGCTCAACGCGAGGACGCCGGCGAATGGCTTCGCTCTGTGCGGCCGAAACTAAGGCTTTAAATTTGGGCTTGGTCGGGCGGCGTTATTGGTCACGCTTAACGTGTTTATCTCGGGCCTCTCGCCCTTAGATACTGGAACGAAGTTTTCAAGTACAACCGTCATGCTCTCCTTAGAGATCACTTCGTGTCCCGGTTCATAGCCCCATACCGCGCCCGTTTCTGTGTCGATTATGAATAGACGCCTATGTTCGACTGTTACCCGATCAGTGAGGATGTCCCCAGTGTTTCGGTTCGTCCTCACCATAGCGCTCGTGGAGTCAAACTCGGGAGGAAAGAGAGCGTAAAACATCTGATACCGGCCCTCCTTCCTGCCCGTTTGTGGTTCCTCCGCCGTAGTGGCAACTGTCCGTCGGGAACAAGATGCCAGTAGGCCGGCAGAGAGTAAAAAGATACAGGCAAGGAGTCTGATGCTCATGCCCTAAGTATAGGGCCGCGCCGTTGAAAGTCACTCTTGAAATGAGCTTTCACGCGAGGTTGGGTAGCGCAACGCAATTAGGCACGTCCGGTATGGGCGGCACGCGAACTTGCATCGGGGCAACTGCGCCCGATTCTGGAGCGTTGCCAGCGCCTCACGCCCGGCGTTAGCATGAGTGACTATGGCTTGGGTGAATATCGAAGACTTAGTCAGAGCCGACCCGCCGACAGGGGGAGAGATGCGAGAGGTAAATAATTACATTCGGCGCAAGGCCAAACCTCGATTCTATGCTGACGAGAATTTTCCACGTATCGCAACGGCAATTCTTGGGCGTCTCGGTGGGAATGTTCTGACTGTTCAGAATGTTCAACGTGAGCGTCAGCCGGATGAGAATCACATCGCGGAGGCCTTGCGTCTTCGCCGGATTCTTATCACCTGCGACCGCGATTATCTCAACGAGCGACGTTTCCCTCTCGTGCATTGTCCGGCAGTTGTCGTTTGCGACTTTGGCAGCGGTACGATCAAGGAGATGCTGCACACCTTTGACTGCCTTACAGCGATTTTCCGCGTCCCTCAGTTCTACGACAAGTGGGTGAAGATTGACGCGAGGCACGATAGCTGGACGGAGTACGCGCGGCATCTGGACGGTACTACATCCCGGCATAGATACCGACTTTGCGGTGGACGAATGCAGCAATGGTTGGAAGCCGAGACAGGGCGCAAAGTCTGAGGCGACCGCTTCTGAAGATGGCGACCCCAACGGGATTCGAACCCGTGTTACCGCCGTGAAAGGGCGGTGTCCTGGACCGGGCTAGACGATGGGGTCGTCGAAAGCGCCGTAAAGCGCGCTGAATATAGCGGATTGGACGGAATTCGCAACGCGGAAGTTTTTTGCGGCTGCGAATCTCACTAGCGACCACAAATTATACAAATCACACCGAGAGGATGTCTTTCTCTTTGTGGGCGAGAAGTGTATCGATCTCTTTGATGTACTCGTCGGTCTTCTTCTGAATCTCTTTCTCGCCGTGAGTCAACTCGTCCTCGGTGATCTTGCCGTCTTTCTGGAGTTTCTTGGCGGCTTCCACGCCATGACGTCGTTCGTTGCGGATGGCGACCCGGCCGTCCTCCGCCAGTTTTTTGATCACCTTGTCCAGTTCGCGCCGTCGTTCTTGGTCGAGCTCGGGAATTGGGATGCGGATGATTTTGCCGTCCACAATCGGCGTGATGCCGAGCGGAGATTGCTGGATTGCCTTGCTCATGGCTTGGACGATAGTCGGATCCCACGGCTGGATGACGATAAGCCTCGGCTCGGGCGTGGCAATGCCCGCCAACTCGCGCAGCCGCATGTGCGTATCATACGCTTCGACCTGGATGTTCTCCACCAGAGCCGGCGAAGCCCTGCCGGTTCGGACGGTCGCAAACTCATTCTGGACGACCTCCAATGTCTTCAACATCTTCTCTTCCATCGCATCTAGGACTTCTTGCAAGGTCATGCCTTTCAGCTTACAAAAACCACTTCCCTAAATTCAATAACGAAGTGAGAAAAGCTGAAGTTCGCAGTTCCCGGTTCGCGGTTCCCAGTTTAAGATATGCCGCATCCTAAAGGAGCCAACCTAATGAAAATCGAGAGGTTTGAGGATATCGAAGCATGGCGGCTCGGACGCGAGTTGACTGCTGACGTGTACCGCGTAACAGATGCAGGAAACTTCAGCAAGGATTTTGGGTTACGAGACCAGATCCGCCGCGCCTCTGGATCGGTTATGCACAATATCGCCGAGGGATTTGACTCGGGCACCAACGCGGAATTCGTCCGCTTTCTGTGTTATGCGAAGCGATCCTGCACCGAAGTCCAAAGCGAATTGTACGTTGCTCTTGATCAGCGCTACATTTCCGCCGCTGAGTTTAAGACGCTTTACGAAGCGGCTCGATTGATCAGGTCGAAGATCGGAGCCTTCATCCAGTATCTCAAACGCTACGAGTCGGATCAGCGTGCCCTAGGCCGAAGGCAAAAAACCGTGAACCATGAACCCTGAACCGAGAACTCTCCTGATCGATGCCGACGACACGTTGTGGGAGAACAACGTATATTTCGACCGTGTGACCAATGAATTCGTCGCCAAGCTTGCTACGCGCGGCGTGCGCGCCGACTTGGCGCACGAGACGCTCTGGCAGACCGAACAACGCAACATCAAGATCACCGGTTACGGCAGTGCGGCGTTTTGTGCCTCATTGCACGAGGTTGCCCGCGCGTTCGGGGTGGGCGATTTAGAACCGTGGATCGCCGAGAAGGAACACTTTATCTACCATCACCCCATCGAACTGATGCCCGGCGTCCGCGAGACGCTTCCCCTGCTCCATTCCAAGAACCACCTTATCATGGTCACCAAAGGTCGCGAGGATGAGCAACTCGGCAAGCTCAACCGCTCGGGACTTGCTCCATTGTTTCATGCCACGGAGATTGTCTTCGAGAAATCCGCTGCCACCTACCGCGCCCTGATCCGGAAATACTCACTACCGGTTGAGCGCACATGGATGATCGGGAACTCACCGCGGTCCGATATCAATCCAGCCAAGGCCGCCGGGCTTGGCACGGTGTTCATCCCGTACCACACCACTTGGCAACATGAGATCGAAGAGTTCGCCCAAGATGGCAAGACGCTGATGCTGGAGAGTTTTGCGGACCTGGCCCGGCATTTCGGATAAGCCGGCCGACAAAAGATCGCGCCAAAATACGTCCACCCGTCTCGAGTCAATCACTAGCTGACGAGCGTCCCGATCTTTTCGCCTCGGAGGACGCGTGCGATGTTGCCGTGCTTGAAAAGGTTGAAGACGATGATCGGTATCTTGTTTTCCATGCAGAATGAGAACGCGGTGGAATCCATTACCTGCAGGCGGCCCTTTAGCGCGTCCATGTAGGTGAGCCGTTCATACCGTTTTGCCTTACGGTCTTTCTTCGGGTCGGCCGTGTAAACCCCGTCCACCTTGGTCGCTTTCAGAAGGACTTCGGCCCCGATCTCGCTGGCGCGAAGCGCCGCAGTGGTGTCGGTCGAGAAATATGGACTGCCGGTGCCGGCGGCAAAAATGACCACACGCCCCTTTTCCAGATGTCGCATTGCGCGCCGGCGGATGAACGGTTCTGCGACTGCACGCATCTCGATTGCGGATTGGACGCGCGTCGGCACCCCGTTTTTTTCGAGTGCATCCTGCAGGGCGAGCGCATTGATGATGGTGGCAAGCATGCCCATGTAATCGCCGGTGACGTGGTCGAGACCGCGTTTGGTTCCGGCTGCGCCGCGGAAGATATTGCCACCGCCGATAACAATGGCCAACTGTACGCCAAGCGCCCTGACTTCCTTCAGTTCCTTGGCTATGGCGTCACAGGTCTCAGGCGAGATGCCATGTTCGCGTTTTCCACGAAGAGATTCACCGCCCAACTTCAATATCACACGCCGGTATTTGGATTTCGGAGCGGATGGTGATTTCATAGTGGTTCCTCCAAACTTATGTTGTGGACTCCACAGCGACCTTTTCGCCGGGCAATTCTTCACCGAGCTGCCATCGAACAAAACGCCGAATCACGACGTTCTCACCGAGTGCGGCAATAGTCACTGTCAAATGGTCTTTGATTGTGATGTCGGTATTCTTGACGAACGGTTGTTCGATCAAGCAGGCGGTGGAGTAAAACTTCTCCAGTTTGCCTGCGACAATCTTCTCGACTGCCTGTGCCGGCTTGTTCTTGACCTGTGCGCGGTAAATCTCCTTCTCCGCCTCAATAACGTCCGAAGGCACGTCTTCGCGGTTGACATAGCTCGGATTGGCTGCAGCAATCTGTTGGGTCACGTCCTTCACAAACTCACGAAACATGTCGTTGCGCGCAACGAAGTCGGTCTCGCAATTGACCTCGAGAAGCACGCCAAGTTTGCTGCCGTGGTGGATATAACTGGCGATACAGCCGTCTCTGGCGCTGCGCGCAGCTTTCTTTCCAGCAATGGCTATGCCTTTCTTGCGAAGAATCTTTTCCGCTTCGACAGGGTCCCCCTTGGCTTCAACCAGGGCCTGTTTGCAGTCCATCATCCCGGCGCCAGTTTTCTCCCGCAGGGCCTTTACATTCTGTGAGTTGATTTGCATATCGTGATCAATAGGCTGATTAAAATACGTGTCAAACCGGCGGCAAGATGACAGGTGGCTCAACTATGGAGGTTAGTGGCACAAGATCACCAGAGACTGGCGTCGGCTCGACCGCGATCGGCGCCGGTTCGGCCGGCAAGGCCAACGGTAATTCCTTGCCCAGCTCCGCCATGGCTTCGGCAACAGTGTCGCCGATAACGCTGGTGATAAGCTTGACAGCGCGAATTGCATCGTCATTGCCTGCAATTGGATACATGACCTGATCTGGATCGCAGTTGGTGTCCACAATCGCAATGATTGGGATGTTGAGTCGTTGCGCTTCGTGGACCGCAATCGCTTCATGCTGGATGTCCACGACGAACAGCGCTGCGGGAGGTTTTTCCATGTTCACGATGCCGTCGAGGTTGCGATGGAGCCTGGCTTGCTCGCGACGCAGCGCGGGAAGCTCCTTGCCCGGTATTCGCGCGGCTTCTGGGGAAGCCAGTGTCGCGTCGATCTGCTTCAAGCGGGTAACGCTATTGCGAATGGTACGGAGATTGGTGAGTGTGCCGCCCAGCCAGCGGTCAACTACATACGGCATACCGGTGCGCGT
>CAIKBP010000120.1 GCA_903825695.1 uncultured Verrucomicrobiota bacterium | reverse complement strand
CTACTGCGATGACCGGCCATCAGCCGACGCCCAGTATGGACGTGGACATCGTCGGCGAGCGCACCTACAAACAGAACATCGACAGGATTGCCGAAGCGATGCTTGGGCGGGGCGTTCACGTCGTCCGAGCCGACCCTGCCGACCGCGAAACGTGGCGGCAGATACTGGAGGAAACAATCCTCCGTGACGGCGTCAAGGTCGTTGTTGCCGACAAGGAATGTGGCATCACGCTCCACCGCCGCGAAGCCCGCGCTGAACGTGCCGAGATCAAGGAACGCGGCTTCCTGCGCAAGAAACGCTACATCAACATCAACACCGACGTATGCGAGTTTTGCCGCGAATGCACGCTGGCAACCGGCTGCCCCGGGCTGACCATCGTGGACACGCCATTGGGCACCAAGATTCAAACCGATCTTTCTTGGTGTGTCGCCGACACCGCCTGTACGAAGATTTACGCCTGTCCGTCGTTCGAAGAGATTACCGTTGTCCGCAAGCGAGAACTGCCCGAGCCGATAGATGCGATCGATCTGTCCAACATACCGCTTCCGGCGCCGCGCGACTTCGATGAGGTGTGGTACGCATATCTTGCCGGCGTCGGCGGCATGGGCATTGGTGTCTGCACGGCGACCATCGTGCGCGCGGGTTTGAAACAGGGTTACCGCGTCCTGTTCTGTGACAAGAAAGGCCTCGCGATCCGCAACGGCAGCGTCTATTCCCAAATCACATTCGCCAAGGACGGCGCGTTTGTCTCCAATATCATCCCATACGGCAGGGCCGACCTGTTGATCGGCGTGGACCCGCTCGAAGCCGCACGCAGTCTCGATCCCAAAGGGAACCTGCGCTGTGGAAGTCCGCAACACACCGCGGCGGTCGTCAATACCTACAAGACCCCCACTATTCTCACGCTGCTGGGCAAGGACGACTTTGACGTGGCCGGACTGGAGGCAGTCATCCGCCGTTGCACGCGCGCCGACGAATATTTCGGCCTTAACGTCAGCGACATCAGCGAACATTTCTTCGGCACAAAGCTGTACGCCAACGTCGTCATGCTTGGCATGGCTTTTCAGAAAGGGCTGTTCCCGCTGTCTCTGGAAAACATAGAATGGGGCTTGCGCGAGACAACCGGCGCGACTGTCGAGGACAACGTCAAGGCGTTTCACCTCGGCCGTAAACTTGTTTTCGAACCGGAGCTGGCGCACAAACACGAGTTGCACGAAACATACGAACAGTTCATCGCCGAGCGCATGGAAGTCCTGAAGCGCAACCATCGTTGGGGCAAACGGTGGGCGCGCGAGTTCGAGGAATTTGTACGCCGCAGCGAACGCTCGATCCGACTCGGCGAACAAACGGCGCGCGATCTCGTCTGGCGGTTGTACGACCTCATCGAATTCGGCGCCGGCAAGTATGCCCGTCGGTATCTCGACCTTGTCGAAAGGGTGTATGCGGCGGACAGCGCCGGGCACGACTACGCGGCAACCAGGGCCGCCATCTGGAACCTGCACAAGGCGATGATTATCAAGGACGAGGTCTATGTCGCCCATCTCATGACCGGTGAAGCGAAAACGCGGCGCGACCGACACCATTATCACGTTGACCCGGCCCGTGGCGACAAAATCGTCTACCACCATCTCAACCGTCCGGAGTTCGTATTGTTCGGCCGGCCAATCCGTTTCAAGTTCAGCCCGAAGAGATGGCAGTTGAACATCCTGAAACACATGCGCTGGCTGCGTCTCGCCATGCCTCAATGGCATCGCCCCGAACGCGAATTCCGTGACTGGTATATCCGCCTCGTGGAAAACTTTCTTGCCGAGGCGCCAGTGCTGACCCAAGACAAGGCAGCTTATAACCGCCGAGTCCAAGCCTTGCGCTGCGTCGAAGAAGTACGCGGCTATCGCGAAATCCGCTACCCGAAGATGGAAGAGGCCAGACGGAAGGTCGAGAAACTTGTGGCTGAGATTCCGGTCGCCGCCAAACAGCCGGTTCCCGTCTTCTCGAGTTCAACGCGAAACCCGAATAATTGGCCGACGAACGGGCGCGATTAAAACCCGCTGCCGATTAACGACGCGCGCACCTCACGCCGGTGCGGCGTTCCCATCACTTTCAGCTCGCACTGGCGGCGAGCTGGTTGAAGGCAAGTTTGCCGTCGGCCACGCTTACTTCGACCGTCTCGTTGGGCTTGATGCCACCGCGCAGGATTTCCTCAGCGAGCGGATCCTGCAGATGTTTCTCGATTGCACGGCGAAGCGGCCGCGCGCCGAACTGCGGATCGTAACCCTTCTCAATTAGAAACTCGGTCGCCGCAGGCGTAAGCACGATCTCGACGTCCTTGTACTTCAACCGGCTTTTGACCTTGGCGACCTCCAGCTCTACAATCTTGCACATATCTGCCCTGTTTAGGTTGCGGAATACGATGACGTCGTCGAGCCGGTTCATGAACTCGGGTTTGAAGATGCGCTTGGCTTCCTCGAGGAGTTTGCCCTTCATTTCCTCGTAGGTGTGCTCTTCCTTCGCCGTGGTAAAACCAAGCCCGCCTGCCCTGCGGATCTGATCCGCCCCAATGTTCGAGGTCATGATGATCGCGCAATTGCGAAAGTCCACCTTGCGTCCCAGCGAATCGGTCAGCCGTCCATCCTCGAGGATCTGGAGCAGCATGTTCATCACGTCAGGATGCGCCTTCTCGATTTCGTCAAACAACACCACCGAGTACGGCCGGCGCCGCACCTTCTCCGTCAACTGGCCGCCTTCCTCGTATCCGACGTAACCCGGTGGCGAACCAACCAACCGCGAGACGTTGAACTTCTCCATGTACTCGCTCATGTCAAGCTGGACGAGCGCGGCCTGATCGCCAAACATAAATTCTGCCAGAGCGCGGGCCATTAACGTCTTGCCAACGCCAGTCGGCCCAAGAAACACGAATGAGCCAATGGGGCGGTTCGGGTCTTTCAAATCGGCACGGCTGCGGCGCAACGCCCTGCTGATGGCTATGACCGCCTCGTC
Source organism: uncultured Verrucomicrobiota bacterium (assembly GCA_903825695.1). Classification (GTDB taxonomy): domain Bacteria; phylum Verrucomicrobiota; class Verrucomicrobiia; order Palsa-1439; family Palsa-1439; genus CAIKBP01. The sequence goes on along the minus strand of CAIKBP010000120.1, from coordinate 4,932 downwards.
CTGGCCGATGATTGTCTTGCGCAGTTCATCCTCCATCTGGAGCAGTTTCTCGGTGTCCTTCTGTCCCATGCGGCTCAACGGAATGCCCGTCCATTTCGAGACGATCTGCAGGATGTCGTCCTCGGTAATGACCGTCTCTTTCTCGTCGCGCGCATGTTTCCACTCGGCAATGGCCTGATCCAGTTTCTCGCGCGCCTGTTTCTCCTTGTCCCGCAAACCGGCGGCCAGTTCGAAGTTTTGCGCCTTGATGGCCGTTTCCTTCTCCTCCTTGACTTTCTCGACTTCGCGTTCCATCTCCTGCAGGCGCGCAGGACGCGTCAGTGACTGAATCCGCGCGCGCGCGCCGGCCTCGTCCACCACATCGATCGCCTTGTCGGGCAGGAAACGCCCGGTGATATAACGATCCGAAAGTCGCGCCGCCAACCAAAGCGCTTCATCGGTGAATTTGGACCGGTGGTGCTCCTCGTATTTCGCACGCAAACCTTTTAAAATGTCCACAGTCTGCTCGACGGTTGGCGGCTCGATAATCACCGTCTGGAATCGGCGTTCCAGTGCGGCGTCCTTCTCGATGTATTTGCGGTACTCGTTCATCGTCGTTGCGCCGATGCACTGCAACTCGCCGCGTGAAAGCGCTGGTTTGACAATGTTGCTGGCGTCCATCGCGCCTTCGGCCGAGCCAGCGCCGACGATGGTATGTAACTCATCGATGAGCAAAATCACGTTCTTGGAACGCTTGATTTCTTCCATTACGGCCTTGATGCGCTCCTCAAACTGGCCTCGATACTTCGTGCCGGCGACCATGAGAGCGAGATCGAGCGTGACGACCCGTTTGTCGTGCAGAATCTCGGGGACATTGCCCCTGACGATTTCCTGGGCCAGCCCTTCGACGATGGCAGTCTTGCCAACGCCGGCTTCGCCGAGCAGCACGGGGTTGTTCTTCGTCCTGCGGCAGAGAATCTGAATAACGCGTTCGATCTCGTTTTTGCGCCCAACGACCGGGTCCAGTTCGCCTTTCTTCGCCAGTTCCGTCAGGTCGCGACCGAACATCCGCAGCGCGGGCGTCCTCCCTTCCTTCCTCGGGCTGCCCGGCGGCTCGCCCTCCTCGCTGCCGCCCTCGGTCGGCTGGAAGTTCGGGTCCAACTCCTTCAGAATCTCGTTGCGGCACCGCTCTATATCAACGTCGAGCGACTTCAATATGCGCGCCCCGGCGCCTTCGCCTTCCCGGAGTAACCCAAGTAGAAGATGTTCGGTGCCGACATAGTTGTGATTGAGCGCCTTGGCTTCCTTCTGCGCGAGAACCAGTATCTTCTTCACCCGCGGAGTGTACGGTATGTTGCCGACCATTTTGGTTTCGGGACCGGTGCCGATTTGTTTCTCGACCTCCATGCGAACGGTTTCGAGGTCGAGACCCATCTTCTGGAGAACATTGACAGCCACGCCCTGGCCGAGCTTGATGAGGCCGAGCAACAGATGTTCCGTGCCGACATAGTTGTGGTTGAACCGGTCGGCTTCCTTGCGTGCCAATGCCAGCACTTGCTGTGCACGCGGTGTATAGTTGCCCATTTCCATATTCTCTATCACTCAATCTGACTGTCGCGCGGCGGCGGCCCAACGCCGATCTTCGGCTTCGGCATCCCGGCCAGTCGCCCGCGGATCAAGTCCGCCCGCAAAATGTCCCGTTCCTCGGCGCTCAACTTGCGCGCCGCAAACTTCTGCACGTGCGCAGGCTGCGCCATTATGAACAACTCGTCCACGACCGCCCGGATCGTCGCGGGGAGCAGCTCTAAATCCACACCCAGTCGCAACAGACTCAGTAGATTCAGCGCCTCCTTCGAGGTGACCGTGTGCGCATTGGTCAGGATGCCGTATGCTCTACCGATTTGATCATAAATCAGTTTTGGTTTCTTTTCAAGGATCGTTAGACGCGCGCTTTCCTCGTGCTCGATAATCTGCAACACCACCTTGTTCAACCGCTCGATGATGTCGGACTCCCGCTCGCCGAGCGTCGTCTGGTTCGATACCTGAAACACATTGCCCAGCGCCTCGGTTCCTTCGCCATACAGGCCGCGCACCGCCAGGCCGAGTTTGTTCACCGCCTGTATGATCTGGTTGATTTGTTCGCTCAACACAATCCCCGGCAGATGCACCATGGCCGAGGCGCGCATGCCGGTGCCGACGTTGGTCGGGCAGGCTGTCAAATAACCCAGCCGCGGCGAAAACGCGTACTCCAACCGCTCCTCCAACTCCGTGTCCACGCGGTCGATGACTTTGAACACGTCCTTGGTCTGGAGGCCGGCCTGGATCGCCTGCATCCGCAGATGATCCTCTTCGTTGATCATCACGCTGATCGCGCCCGTCGCATTGATGACCACGCCGCTGCCGACGTTCTTCACGGCGTGTTCGCGGCTGATCAGGTGACGCTCGACCAGCATCTGCTTGTCGATCACAGCGATGCTATCCATCAACTCGCTGAAACACTCCGCCATCTCCGGCAGATCCTCGATGACAGGCCGCATTGTCTCCAACGCCCGTTGCCGCTCGGCCTTCTTTGCCCAGCCGGGGAACGCGTATTGGCGGAGGTTGCGGGCCAGCCGCACGCGACTCGACAGCACAATCCGGTTCTGCGGGCCTTCGGTTTGCGCCCACTCGCTCGTGCTCTTTAACAATTGTTCCAGTTTCACCGGACGCATCTACGCAACTCCCTGGGCGTCGCCGCCGCCCCGTAGTTTTACCTCCAACTCGCGGATTTGATCGCGCAACACCGCTGCGTCCTCGTATTTTTCCGCGTGCACGGCCTTCTCCAGTTCCGCCGACAGTTGCTGGAGCTTTTCACTGATGACCAGCGTGTGCGCTGCCCGCCTCGGCACCTTGCCGATGTGGTGGTCGCCCCTGTGCATCGCCTTCAACAGCGTAGCCAGCCCCACCGCGAACGTTTCCCAACATGTCGCGCAACCGAGCCGCCCCGTCCTCTTGAAATCAGTCTGCGTCAACCCGCACGTCGGGCAACGCGCGCCTGCCCCTTCCGTCTTGATCTCGTCCGCCGCGCCGAGGCCGAGTAGCAAGTCCGCGAGCGAAAACCCGGTCGCATCCTGCACGCCGGATTCTCCGGCACAGGCCTTGCACAAGTCCGCCTTGAGCGTCTTACCCTCGACGATCTGCGTCAGGTGGACGCTCGCCTCGTTCTTCCTGCATTTATCACACAGCATGGGGTTACTTCGCCGCGACCCGTTTGCCAACGGGCAAGATCGGCGTTCCCTCGGTACGAGTCAACTTATGGAACTCGGCCATCAATTTCAAGGTCACCGAGCCCGGCTTACCCGTGCCGACCGGCCGGCAGTCAATCTTCGACACGGGCACGATCTCCGCAGCGGTCCCCGTGAGAAAACATTCATCGGCGGTCATCAGATCGTACCGCGTCAGATGCGTCTCACCCGCCGCCAATTTCAATTTGGACGCCAACTCGAAGACCACGGCACGTGTGATCCCGACCAGCGCGCCGTCACTGACCGGCGGCGTCTCCAGCCTGCCGCCGCGCACGATGAACAGGTTGTCACCCGTGCACTCCGCGACGTAGCCACTGTGGTTGAGCATGATCGCCTCGATCGTGCCGGCGTGGATCGCCTCGATTTTTGCCAATATGTTGTTCAGATAATTCAGCGATTTGATGGACGGACTGATCGCTGCCGGGTGAACGCGCTGGGTCGCCGCGGTGATCAGTTCGATCCCATTTCGATACACTTTTCCCGGGTATAGCTCGATCTTGTCTGCGATGACGAATACCGTCGGCTTCCGGCATTTGAACGGGTCCAGACCCAGGTTGCCGACGCCCCGGGTGACGACAAGCCGGATATAACCGTCGCGCACGCCGTTAAGACGGCACGTCTCGCAGCACACCTCAACCAACTCCTTTTTTGTCATGGAGATGTTGAGCATGATCGCCTTTGCCGACGCGGACAGACGGTCCAGGTGCTGGTCGAGCCGGAAAATCTTGCCGTTATACACCCGGATTCCCTCGAACACGCCGTCGCCGTACAACAACCCGTGGTCGAAAACGGAAATCTTCGCCTCATCTTGCGAAACGTATTTGCCGTCCAAGAATATCTTCATGTGTCCCTCAATGTTTACCGCTGTCTACCCCAAAATCATGCCGTCCGCAATCTCCAACACTCGGTCGCCGCGCCGCGCCAGATGCGTGTCGTGCGTCACCATAACCAGCGTCGTACCGGTTTCCGCCCGCAACCGCCACAGCAAATCCAGGATCACCTCGCCCGTCTTCGAGTCGAGATTGCCCGTGGGTTCATCCGCCAACAGCAATGCCGGCCGATTCATCACCGACCGCGCAATCGCCACGCGTTGCTGCTCGCCACCGCTCAATTCCGCCGGTCGATGCCCCAATCGCTCGCCCAGCCCGACCGCCTGCAACAATTTCACGCCGCGCGACGCCACATCTGCACGGTTGCCCCGGCCAAGCAACGCCGGTAGACAGACGTTTTCAAGCGCGTCCAATTCGGGCAGCAGATTGTAGGATTGGAACACAAACCCAATCCGCTCATTCCGCATCCGCGCCCGCTCCGTGCCAGACAGCCGGAATACCGAGACGCCATCGAGATTCACCTCGCCATCAGCGGGAGAATCCAATCCGCCAAGCAGATGCAGCAACGTGGTCTTGCCCGCACCGGACGCGCCGACAATCACCAACGCCTCGCCGCGGCGCACCTGCAGATTGATTCCGCGCAACACCTCCAACCGCTGTCTGCCGAGCGTGTAGGTCTTGCTCAGCCCGCGCGCGGTAAGAATGATGTCATTCATACCGCAGGGCCTCCACCGGTTCGAGCCGCGCTGCCCGCAACGCTGGCAACAGTCCTGCCAGCGTGCAAATCAGCAGCGCCGATACGCCAATCGTAAACAGGTCCCCTGTCGTCAGAAACGTCG
>CAIKBP010000119.1 GCA_903825695.1 uncultured Verrucomicrobiota bacterium | reverse complement strand
GTCTTCACGAACGGTGTCATCGGCGTCGGCTCGGCCGCGGGCGTGGTCTTGTTCGGCATCGTCGCCGTGCTGATCGCGGCTCGGGTATGGATCGGCAGAAGGTTCGCCGCCTATGGCTATGAGTGAGGTCGCCCCAGATAATACACCCAGATTTTGGGCCGGTGCGGCTGTAGTGAGGTGCCTGAATGTTCTCGCGGCGGAACTCCTTCACCACCGCCGATGCGGAACGTAAGCGTCGAAAGGCCGCGAAAAACTTCTGTAATGTCTCGCGCACTTGAGTGTCGGGGGCGAGAACGACGCGATCAAGATCGTCGTAAGCGAGTCCGGCGGGCAGAGGCATCTTCAGTTCGCCCCGCCGGGCCTTGTTCAGAATGCCTTGCTGCAGGCGACTCTTAAGCACATGAAGTTCGGCTTCGCTCATGGCGCCTTTCAATCCCAGTAACAAACGATCATTGAAGGCAGCCGGATCGTACAGGCCATCCTGATCAAGGATTAGCGTGTCGGCGAACGCACACAACTGAAGCAGTCGGTGCCAGTCGGCATTGTTACGAGCCAGACGTGACACTTCCAGTCCCATCACAAGACCGGCATTACCGAGACTTACCTCGGCTACAAGCTGTTGAAAACCGTCGCGTCCTTTATCAGATGCCCCTGAACAGCCCTGATCACAGTCGATAACCCGAATCTGTTCGCTTTTCCAGCCCAGGGCCAAGGCTTGTTCACGCAACTGGTATTGGCGTTTCGTGCTCTCGGTGTTCTCCAAAACCTGTCGCATGCTCGACTGCCTTACGTACAGGTATGCATCCCGCTGCAAATGGGTCGTTCTGATTTTGTGATGTGACGGCGTTGATGTGTTCATCTGCTGCCTCCGAAGTGTCCAATAGTCGCAACTGTATTAAGGATGGCATCGGTAAGAATCGAGGCCAGCTCTACCCCCGGCATATTCGCATCCGCCCTGGCGACGACAGCTGATGGTTGGCGGTGTAGAGCGCGGAAACCATGGTCGTGGTCCCCAAGCGCATGCAACCATGCGCTCATGCCATCCCGAAGGAATATTATGAGCTTTGTTGCCTGGTTGATCTCGCCCAGCGCATTTGCGCGCAAGCTCTCGTACTGCTGTGTCGCGACTTTGGGATCGATGGTGTCTGTTATGCTTGTTGTGGTCATTGTCTCGGGTTTTTTTTACGCTTTATGGCTCGTTCAACACTGCGTGGATGGACACGGGTTTCGAACCTGGTCTTGATCTGCTTGCTCAAAAGGCTCCAATCCGGCGATCCAGCGCTTGCCGCCAGTTGTGCATCGACAAAAGCCATCACTTCGGGGTTTAACTTGTGCGGATGTTTCGGTCCTCGCCTGCGTGGCAGCAGACCAGCGAGTCCGTGGTTTTCATACTGGCTGCGTGCATGATAGTAGGCTACGCGTGACAGGCCGAATGTCCGTGCGGCTGCAGCGGCAGGTTGCTGGTCGGCACTCACGCTGCGCAGCATTTCGTACTTCATCTGTATCAAGTCGTTGGCATCAAAGAACGGAGACTTCGTGACCAACTCTGTCCGGACTTTCTCCGGGTTCGGATGAAGCGTTCCCTGCCTCTTCAGTTGATCCGTTCGCTGCTTACTGGTATCCATGCGCGCCCTCCTGATGGTATAAGACGTAATGTCAACTATGCTCATATGGTATTGCCATGCCACTCCAGTGTCAACACTATATAGTGCCAATACGGCACTCACAGCCAGTTCAAGAACATAATAAGAGTTACATCCGTACATCATTAGCATTACACCTTCCGGTTGCGGATCATGCCGCTTAACTCCAGTAAATCGACAATACGAAACGGACTTCTTCCCGCCGAGATCCCGACGTACGGATCCGCCGGCCCGACAGAGGTCCAACGCGCCGGCATCGAACGTAGGCGATTATTGTCATCATAGAAGTAAACGTGCGCCTCTCCCCAACAAAGCGTGTAGTTGACCAACTCGAACTGTCGGCCATGCAGCGGATGAAACGGATGGGTGACGTGGAATACTTTGTCTTCTACATCCCGAATGGGTGTAGTTGATGAC
>CAIKBP010000118.1 GCA_903825695.1 uncultured Verrucomicrobiota bacterium | reverse complement strand
GGTGGAGGCAGCGGCGGACGGCGAGAACGCAATTGTCAAAGCGATCGTCAGTTCGGACGGTGGCCAAGTGACTACGAATTCTCTCAACGTGCGCAAACAGCGGGTGGAGGGTTTGATTCCGCTGGAGTTCGGGACCAATCAAGCGGTTGTGATTGCATCGGACGCCGCAGGCAATAGCAGCTCGACCACGTTTAGCGTCATCCGCTCGGCCCGCTACAGCGCGGCGATTACCAATCCGGTCTTCGGCGCGTTTGCGGACGCGCCCTCCGACTTCGTGAGCGGCTATGTGAGCGCGAAGTTTGACGAGGGATTGTCGACGGAGACCAACGTCACCAGCGTCCTCATCAACGGCGTCGCGGCGGTGCTGGGGACGAATGTAGATGCGGACGGCAACGTGGGATTCTTTACAACCAATGCGATTCCACTGGGCACGCCAATCACCGGCACGATTGGCGGGCCGGGCATTCCGACTGATCCGCCACCGAGCATTCCGCCGGCGATGTCCCAAGTCTATGAAGTCACGCATTATGAGAGGTTTGACGACAATATATACGGGTCGGAGTCGTTTTGGAACGTGACGCGCGATGCCTCCGGCTGTTGGGGAGGCGACCTGTCGCACGGTGCATCCTCGGTGACGTTGGATGTGCTAGACGGCGTAGCGGGCATGGTGCAGGACGTGTACTCTGACCGATGGGACAACCCGCCTGCGTGCCTTACCGAGTTGAATCCCGACCGTATCGCTTGGCAGTTGAGCGCAGCGGATACCGGTTCATTCACATTCCCGGGCCCTCTGGATCGAAGCTTGTCCTTTGGCACGGACTACACCCACGGTCAAGGCAGCGGCGGGTATTCCTCACTGGTATTCGTGCCGGGGCCGTGCTGTTGTCCATACCTCGATGGTGGCTATGTGGATTGCAGTTTGCCGGATCGAACGGACAACAACTTGTGCCACGGCTGGCCGCAAGGCCGCTGCCCGGACGCGTACCCGAACTATGATTGCTTGGTGGCCGATCATTACGACCCACACTCGTATCAGGAGGCGGTGTTGACGCGCTCGCAACGCAGCGCTGCGGTGCGCTTCATCGCGCCGCGCCACTACGATACGAACACCACGGTAATCTTCACTTTTGAGGGTGTGGATTATTATCGTCCGACGGGTACGCCGTTGGATTTGAGCCAGATCAAGTTCCGCGGTCAGGACCCGATTGCGTACAGCAACGAGACGCAAACAGTGAGTTACCTTTTAACTGTGGACGGGGGCCGGGAGTACACAATCAATCAGGATGATTTCCAATGGCCGGCTTTCTCGCAAACCCTGCCGGACTCGTATTACTATGCTGGCACCAACTGCTACGCGTTCGTGCGCAGCAGTTATTTCAACGGCTCGTACGCCGAAGATATGCACCAGCTCTGGTGGACGGATTTCCATAATGCCGCGATCACGCTGAAGAGCGATCCGTCGGCCAGAATGGGTATATCCGCAAAGTCAGCATGGGAGTCCCAAGAAGCGGCGACGCGGACAGCCGCAATTACTCTTGAGACAAACCCAACAACTGATGCAAAAAAACTGAGCGGTTTGGTCAGCTTGGAAATCAAGAGACTTGATCTGAACCCTGACTACATTCCAACCAACAATGGAACCATCACACCGGTTGCTACCAACTCGTTCAAATGGACGTATGAAGCATTTCAGGAACCGCAGTCCGAGAAACATCCACAGAACAAGAAAGCAGTAGTCGTGGC
>CAIKBP010000117.1 GCA_903825695.1 uncultured Verrucomicrobiota bacterium | reverse complement strand
CGGGAAACGTAATCGTCTCGAGCAGGACCGGATGCTCTTCGTCGCAAAACGTGTCGCCGGTGGTAATGTTCTTCAAACCAACCAACGCGCCGATATCGCCGGAGTAACAAACATCAATGTCCTCACGGTGATTGGCGTGCATCTCGAGCAGGCGTCCGATGCGCTCGCGTTTGTTGTTGCGCGGGTTGTAGACTGACGCGCCTTTCTTGATCTGCCCGGAATAAACCCGGAAGAAAATCAGTTTGCCTACGTATGGATCACTCCAAATCTTGAACGCCAGCGCGCAGAACGGTCCGTTGTCGTCCGCCTTTCGTTTCGCGGCGCCTTTCGTGTCGGGATTCACGCCCACGATTTCCGGCACATCCAGCGGCGAAGGCAGATAATCCACTACTGCATCGAGCACCATCTGTACACCCTTGTTCTTGAATGCCGCGCCGCAGATGACCGGCACAAACTCGTTCTTCAATACAACACGGCGAATGCCGGCCCGCAGTTGCTCGACACTGATCGCCTTGCTATCGAGGAACTGGTGCATCAATTCCTCATCCTTCTCCGCCACCGCCTCGGTGAGTTTCGCGTGTGCCGCCTTCGCTGCGTCCAACATGTCGGCGGGAATCTCAACCACGTCGTACGTCGCACCGAGTTCCTCGCCGCTCCAAACGATGGCCTGCATCGCAACGAGATCCACAATGCCCTTGAACGTTGCTTCCTTGCCGATGGGCAACTGGATCGGCCACGCGTTGGCTGCAAGACGCTCGCGCATCTGCGCAACCGCCGCCGGGAAATCCGCGCCTGTGCGATCCATCTTGTTGACGAAGGCAATCCGCGGCACCTTGTATTTATCAGCCTGACGCCACACCGTCTCCGATTGCGGCTCGACGCCGCCGACCGCGCAGAAGACAGCAACCGCGCCATCCAAGACGCGCAGACTGCGTTCGACCTCGACCGTAAAGTCCACGTGACCGGGCGTATCAATGATGTTTATCCGGTGCTCGCGCCAAAAGCAGGTCGTCGCGGCGCTGGTGATCGTGATGCCGCGCTCGCGTTCCTGCTCCATAAAATCCATCGTCGCGGTGCCTTCGTGGACCTCGCCGATCTTGTACGTCTTGCCGGAATAATACAGGATGCGCTCGGTGGTGGTCGTCTTGCCCGCGTCAATGTGCGCACAAATGCCGATGTTGCGCGTGCGCGCCAATGGCACGAGCCGCATGGGCGTTGGCCGCCCCTTCGTCTGTTGTTTTCGTTCCTCTGTCACAGCTTGTATCATGCGTCCCAAATGCTCAAATCTAGATGATAATATGGTTCGTTGTTCTGCGTTGGGATTACGCTCCAGCACTACCAACGGTAATGGGCAAACGCCCGGTTGGCCTGCGCCATCTTGTGCATGTCTTCCCGCTTTTTGACAGCCGCGCCCGTATTGTTAAACGCATCAAGGATTTCCGCGGCCAACGCCTGCGTCATCGCCGTGCCCTTGCGGGAGGAGGCATATTGCACAATCCACCGCAACGCCAGCGCTTCCTGGCGGTCATGCGGCACTTCGAGCGGCACCTGATAGTTGGCGCCACCGACGCGACGCGACTTCGTTTCGAGCTTCGGCTTCACGTTCTCAATCGCCTGCTGGAGCATTTCCAGCGGGGTCTTCTCCTTGACCTTCTCACCAATTTTGTTAATCGCACCGTACACAATCCGCTCGGCCACCGATTTCTTGCCACACTTCAAAATCGTGTTGATCAAACGCGTCACGAGCACGCTGTTGTAGCGCGCATCTGGCACTCGTGGTCGTTTCTCTGCTCGCCGTCTTCGCATACTCAGAATCTCTTATGCCGCTGCTGGTACTGCTGCTGCCGCTGGCGCCGCGCGCTTCACCGCGCCGCCCTTGGGTCGCTTGACGCCGTACTTGCTGCGGCTGCGGCGCCGCTTCTCTACGCCGAGCGCGTCGAGCGTCCCGCGCACAATGTGGTAGCGCACGCCGGGCAAGTCCTTCACGCGGCCACCGCGGACCAGTACGATCGAATGCTCCTGCAGGTTGTGGCCTTCATCAGGAATGTATGCGATGACTTCCATGCCGTTTGTCAGCCGGACTTTGGCCACCTTGCGGAGGGCCGAGTTCGGCTTCTTCGGCGTGCGCGTCATCACCTGCAAACACACTCCACGACGTTGCGGACAGTTTGCCAACGACGGTGCCTTCGACTTTGCCCGTAGTCTCTGTCGTCCAACTCGTACCAATTGATTGATCGTTGGCATTTTCTTATTTCACCGAAATTTTCCGTACCCTTCGGGGCGGGGAAACGCGGAATTTATCACGCACTCCGTTCCCACGCAAGCCCTTTTCCTTATCCGCCATCCGAGTTCGGTTTCCCCCTATTCAACCTTGTCCGTTTCCGGTGTTGTTAGGGACGGCTCCACAGGTTCCCCTAACGGCACCAACCTCACGTTGCGATGCTTGGCGAAACCTGTCCCTGCGGGGATCAGATGCCCCAAGATCACGTTCTCCTTGAAGCCCCGCAGATGATCCACGCGACCCAAGGTCGATGCCTCAGTCAGCACGCGCGTCGTATCTTGGAACGACGCGGCACTGATAAATGATTCCGTGCTGAGCGATGCTTTGGTGATACCGAGCAACACCGGTTGCGCCTCTGCCGGCTTGCCACCCGCCTCGACCACGCGCCGGTTTTCTGTTTCGAACGTCACCTTGTCGATCTGGTCGTCCCAGAGGAACTTCGTGTCGCCCGGATCCGTGAT
>CAIKBP010000116.1 GCA_903825695.1 uncultured Verrucomicrobiota bacterium | reverse complement strand
GCCAAAATGCTTGCCAAACAGAATATTAACATCGATTACGCCTACAGCTCGACATCGCCCGATAGCGCCACCGGTGCCATGATTCTCCGCGTCGACAACATCGCCAAGGCCAAGCGAGCACTGAAGAATTACTGACCAGCCAAGAACGGTGAACCGCGCAGTGCCGTGCTGTGAAAGACCGCCAACACAATGGCACGGTCACGTTCGCCAAAGGGAATACTCAAGATCAGCATCGGCCGGACTTTGGCCGTCATCACGCAGTCGAACAGCCACTCCTCACCGCCCTGCGCGTCATCCTCCTCCTTGTCCAGCGCGACGCGAGAGCTTCGGTGTCGCCGCCAAGAATGACGTGTCATACCGTTGCCCGGCGTTTTTGGCTTGGACGCAATGGCTGGTTTGACTAGACTGGTTCAACATGACAGAGCAAAACAAAAGAAAAGGCGGTTGAGGTGACAGATCGCACGATCTTCGATTGCTACTGCGGTGTTGGCGGAATTTCGCTCGGTGCTGAGATGGCTGGCTACAAGGTGATTGGTGGAGTGGATGCGGACGCGGTTGCCATCGAGTCATACGCTGAGGTTTTTGGTTCGTTAGCCGGCACATGCGAAAACCTGCTGGAACATTCTGCGTCGCAAATTTTGAAACAACTCGGAATCAGCCGGGGAGATGTGGATGTGTTGGTTGGCGGCCCCCCCTGCCAACCGTACAGCGTCAACAACCACCAGCGCGGCACAGCCGACAAACGATGTCTGCTGGTGATGCGGTTCTTGGAATTTGCCAGTGTGCTTAAGCCCCGCTGGGTCTTGATGGAAAATGTGCCGGGGCTGCTTTCGATTGATGACGGAGAATTCTTTGCAACGATCGTCCGTTCACTACGCGCCCGCGGTTACAAGACAGACTTTCAAGTGCTGGATGCAGCTCGTTTCGGGGTGCCACAACATCGCCAGCGCTTGGTTCTGCTTGGTAGTCGGGAAAAAACTGAGCCGGCAAGCATCCTGAAGTCGCTGCATGCACACAAATCGCACAGCACAACCGTCGGCGAGGCCATCGGCGATTTGCCAGATGAAACGGCTGCCTCATCAAGATACACCGCACCACCTACGAATAGTTTTCAAAAGACGATGCGCAATGGCATGAATGGCACGGTCACCGCCCATCAGTGTGCAAAACTGCGCCCGGTGAACTTGAAGCGCATCTCGCATGTTCTGCCGGGCGGAAACTGGCGCGACATTCCACGGCGGTTGCTGCCGGCAGGCATGAAACGCGCGCGGCTTTCTGACCACACGACACGCTACGGACGGTTATTGCCAGATCAGCCTGCCTTTACAATGTTGACCAAGTGCGATCCGCACTGGGGCTGTTTTGTGCATCCCACCCAAGACCGCGTTTTGAGTGTGCGTGAAGCCGCGAGGATCCAGTCCATCCCTGACCGGGTCCGTTTGCACGGCACCTTGACTGATCAATACCGGCACGTCGGTAACGCCGTGCCACCGTTGATGGCGAAAGCTATTCTGGAGGAGCTAGTCTGAGCATGCGCAAGCACTGGTTAAGGAGATTGCTGCTTAGCATTAGCATACGTGAATGCCATCTGGCGGTAGTCAATTCCCTCGTTTGATTTCAAACGCTCTGGCGAGGATTCTGCCACCAAGGCAATCCGCGCCCTGTCAAAGACGAGGCCCGCATCTTTGGAAATCTCATACAAATGCGGTGTGTTTGGAATATGGTGAGCCAGTAGAAAACATCTTACCGGTGTTGCATGGCAAATCGGTCGCAGCCAGATACTAAGGCGACTCT
>CAIKBP010000115.1 GCA_903825695.1 uncultured Verrucomicrobiota bacterium | reverse complement strand
GACCCTCCAAAAAAAGCCTGCCCTTTTAGGCTCATTTTTGCCACACTTGCGTAGAAATGAGCACTTTTTTTCGTCACCGACACAAACCTGTCATTGGTGTAGTTCATCTTCGGCCTCTCCCAGGCTCGCCCAGATGGAGCGGCGACCTCGAACTCGTCATCGACTGCGCTCGTGCCGACGCAAAGGCATACGCGCGTGGTGGTGTGGACGCGGTGATTATTGAAAACTTTGGAGACGCGCCTTTCACCAAAGCCAACGTCGGTCCCGAAACCGTTGCCGCCATGACGGCGGCGGGTATCGCTGTACGCGCCACAATCAAGATCCCCATCGGCTTCAATGTTCTGCGCAATGACGCATGCGCGGCGCTCGCGCTCTGCGCCGCGTGCGGCGGCAGCTTCGTGCGGGTTAACGTCCACACCGGTGCGATGCTCACCGACCAAGGTGTTATCGAAGGCGACGCGTATAACACGATTAGGTATCGGCAGCGCATCTGTCCCGATGTGCTCTTGTTAGCAGATGTTCATGTCAAACACGCCGTGCCGCTTGCCAATTTATCCATCGAGGACTCGGCGCGCGACACGCTCGAACGCGGCCTTGCCGATGCCATCATCATCTCGGGCACAGGCACGGGCGTGGCGGCGGACATTGGTGATGTCGAACGCGTGCGTCGTGCATGTCCCAAGGCGAAGATTCTACTCGGCAGCGGCGTCACAGTGGAAAATGCGCCTGAGTATCTGCAGTTTGCCGATGGCGTCATCGTGGGGACATCGCTGAAAGTCGGCGGCAAGCTCGACAACCCAGTCGATCCCAAGCGCGTCGGCGCCCTGGCTCGCGTCGTGCATGCCCATTGATGCGCGAGCAGCGGGATCAACATCCTTTGCCGGAACGACGGTTTGGTTGCATCAACCAAGCCACAGGCTTGCTTGATGCTGTGTGAAGCGCCCGCAAATACACTGCTTGCTACAGTGTCGGTTTCTCTGCCTCGGCGCGGCGGCGTTGCTCGAACAGTTGTCGGTTCAATGCATTGAGATAGGCGAGTGCACTCGCCTCGATGATGTCGGTGCTGCTGCCTCTGCCTGTGACGATCTTGCCCCCAGACCCTTTCTCTTTGCCAAACTGAACGCGGACGCTGACTTCGCCGACGGCGTCTTTGCCACGTGTGACACTGCCGACGCTGTAATCCACCAGGTTGCCTTTTACTCCCGTGATACGATCGATAGTCTTGAGCATCGCATCGATTGGGCCGTCGCCGGTGCCGGCATCGGAGATCGGCTCACGTTTCCCGGTGCGGATCAAGCGAACGCTGGCCGTGGGAATCGTGCCGGTCATGACGCTGAGGTAATCCAGTTTCCACACTTGCGGCACCTCGGTGAACTGGCCTTCGACGAGAGCGCGGACATCTTCGTCGTAAACCTGTTTCTTTTTATCGGCGAGCGCCTTCACCTGTTCGGTAATGCGTCGTATCTCTTCCTCGGAGAGCTTGTAGCCCATCTCTTCGAGTTTCCTGCTGACGGCGTGGTGGCCCATATGTTTGCCCCACGTGAGTTCACTGGAACGGCCGACGTCTTCGGCGCGCATTATCTCGTACGTCTCGCGTTTGGCAATGACGCCGTGCTGGTGGATGCCGGCTTCGTGTGCGAACGCGTTGTCTCCGACGATGGCTTTGTTGCGCTGGACCACCATGCCCGTGAGATGCGACACAAGCCGGCTGGTTGGATAAATCTGGCGCGTGTCGACGTTGGTGCCGTAACCGCCAAAGGCGTCCTTGCGCGTCTTGAGGGCCATCACGATTTCCTCAAGCGAAGCATTGCCAGCGCGTTCGCCGATGCCATTGATTGTGCATTCGACCTGGCGCGCCCCATTTTGCACGGCGGCCAGCGAGTTCGCCACGGCGAGACCAAGATCGTTGTGGCAATGAACGCTGATCACCGCTTTCTTGATGTTGGGCACGTGCTCAAAAAGATACTTGATGAGCGCGCCGAACTGATGAGGCGCGGCGTAGCCGACCGTGTCTGGGATGTTGATCGTCTTCGCGCCTGCTTCGATTGCAGCATGCGTGACCTCTGCAAGAAACTCCGGTTCCGTGCGGGAGGCATCCTCAGGCGAGAATTCCACGTCCTTGCAGTAGCTGAGAGCGCGCTTCACGCTTTCGACGGTACGTTTGATGATTTCGCTCTGCGCCATCTTAAGTTTGAATTCGCGATGAATGGCGCTGGTGGCAAGGAACACGTGGATTCGCGCACGATCGCTGGCCGGCTTCACTGCGCTGGCGGCGCGGTCGATGTCTTTGTCGATGCAACGCGCCAAGCCAGCGATCCGCGGCCCACGGATTTCGCTGGCGATG
Source organism: uncultured Verrucomicrobiota bacterium (assembly GCA_903825695.1). GTDB lineage: Bacteria > Verrucomicrobiota > Verrucomicrobiia > Palsa-1439 > Palsa-1439 > CAIKBP01. Next base: position 16,462 of record CAIKBP010000115.1, on the reverse strand, counting down.
GCTTTGACGGCCTCGAAATCGCCATCGCTTGCGATGGGGAAGCCGGCCTCGATGATGTCCACCCGGAGTCGAGCCAATTGCCGCGCCACCTCGAGTTTCTCGCGTGTGTTCATGGACGCGCCGGGACATTGCTCGCCGTCGCGTAACGTCGTATCGAATATCAAGATTTGTTCGCTCATGTTCGTTTCCTCCGCATTCTACCACCGACAAACGTCAGGGAAATAAAAAACCCACCCCGACATTCGCGTCGGGGTGGGTTTGAAGTTCCTTTTGAGCAGACCTTAACCCGCCTTAGGCAGGTAAACCCGCCGTCTCCGACGCGAGTCGGAGGGCCAACAAAGCCAGCAACAGGTTAAGGTTCCTACTCATTACGCACCCAAATTAGCAGCGGCCATATCGGAAGTCAAGCGCGATGAAATAAAATCGCTCAGCGCTTTTGGCGATACAATTCCAGCCAGTAGAAGCCGCCAATGACGATGCCGTGGGTGATTTTCCCCGCGCGAATCATGTCGGGCACGTCCGCAAGCGGCACGAGCCGGACCGCAATGTCCTCCGCGTGATCGAGCGCCGGCGCGGCGACGCTGTGGCAGCCCATTGCCAGTACGTAATATTGGAGGTTGTTTTGAATGGCGGGGTTCGGGTGCACCGTTGCGAGGCGCAGCACTTCGCTGGCTTCGCAGCCGGTTTCCTCCAGCAACTCGCGGCGCGCACATTGTTCAGGTGTTTCACCCTTGTCCATCAATCCGCCAGGTGTCTCCAAGTGCACCGAGCGCGTGCCATGCCGCCATTGCTCGACCATTACCACCTGTTCGTCGGGCGTCAACGGGATGACGTTTACCCAGTTCGGGTGTTCAACAACAAACATGTCGTGTGGTTGACCAGTGCGCGGATTAACGACCACATCCTTGCGCAGCTTGAAGATGCGACAATCAGCGACCGGTTCAGAACTTGCGATCTGCCAGGGACGAATCACAGTGTGCCATCACTTTCCTGCTTTCTTCAGCACGGCATCGAGAAATTCCTGGAAGTCTTTGGCTGGCCGATATCCGCTGATCTCGCTGATCTTCTTTCCGCTGTCGTCAAGGAATACGATGTGCGGATAACCGCGCGTACCAAATTGCTTCGCGAGCGCCGCGTTCTTCTTGCTCTTCTCCGGGTTGATCTTCGCTGTCACAAAATTCTTCGCCAGCGTCTCCTGAACGGTTTTGTTCGAGTACGTGTCTCGGTCTAGCTTCTTGCACCAACCACACCAATCAGTGTACATGTCGACCATCACAAGTTTCTTGTTCCTCTTCGCTTTATCCAAAGCCGCATCGTAGTCCGTTTCCCAGTTTATACTCCCCGTGTTTACGGCAACGGAGTCGGGTGCCGCCATGGGTCCGGCTTTCTGGTTCGCGCGCGCTGGCAGTGTCGGACGCGCAGTAGCAGTGTCGAGCATCCCGGTTCCGCCCAGCCATTCGGCGCATGCCAAGCGCACTCCTGCGGTAACGAATACGATTGCCACGATCAACGCAGATTTCTTCATTTTTCCCCCCAAGTTTCTGTCACGCGTGTAGGATTCATTTCTTGGTTTCATACGGGGGATCGGTCCATTTTCCATGTTCCTTGATGAGCGCGACCATCTCATCCACAGCCTGCTCTTCTGGAATGTGATGTTTAACCTGTTTTTTCCCGACCCACAATGAAATCTTACCCGGTGCCGTGCCCACGTACCCGAAATCGGCGTCGGCCATCTCGCCCGGCCCGTTGACGATGCAGCCCATCACCGCGATCTTCACGCCTTTCAAATGCGATGTGCGCGATTTTATCCGTGCCAAAACCGTCTGGAGATCGAAAAGTGTCCGTCCGCAACTTGGACAGGTCACGTAATCGGTCTTGAACGATCGCGCGCCTGCGGCCTGCAGAATGTTGTAAGCCAGCTTGACCGCTTTCAGCGGATCGCGCTCGCTGGTGATCTCCACCGCATCGCCAATGCCGTCACACAACAACGCGCCAAGATTTGTGCTGGCCGCCAGCAGTGTGTCTTTCGTTGCCGGTTGTCCTGAAATACCACGGATGCGATCGCGCAGCAGAATAGGCGTGTCCAACCCGCGCTCGTCGAGTTTTGCCGCCAGAATTCGATATGCGCCAATAACGTCGAGTCCATCGGCCCGGCTGACGGCCGCCATTGCCGCGCGGTGGATATATTTCGCCAGCATATCAGCCAACATTCTGCAGGTGTCCACAAAATGCTCCGGCGAATCGGCTTCAATGTTGAACTGTACTGTCTGCTCTCGCGCCGCGCTTAGTAAATTGCCCGCGTCGGAGCCGATGACAAACGGGACGTTCAGCTTTTCGAACGGTTTCACACGTGACAGGAATGTCGTCCCCGATGCGACGGATGAGGCCTGGAGCGCGATCGGCGCGAAGATGTTCTTCGTGCGCAGCAAACTGCAAAACGCAGCAAGTTTGTCGAGATCGTCCTCGGATTCTACGCGGAACTGGATAATCTCCGCACACGTATCAGGTTCAGCGGTTGTGACGCGCTGGATTTGGCCTATCGTGGGTTTGGCCGGAATGAGCACTTCTACGCGTGGTGGTTGCTCAGAACCGATATGCAGGCTGCCGAGGTGCGTTTCTCGCGTGGCGTGGCGCGTGTAAGAGAATGGATCCCGTTTTTCAGTCACAGACAAAGATGTTTGTGTCACCGGTTTCCCATGCTTTTGCCGTTCCCAAAGCATGTTGTATTTGCGGACCAACTCCTGGCAGACGGGGATTTCGTGGACGCTGTCCTCCGTCAGTGAGACGCGGACAGTATCGCCGAGTCCGTCTTCGAGCAGGGCGCCGATGCCGATGGCAGATTTGACGCGGCCATCCTCGCCTTCGCCAGCTTCCGTGACACCAAGATGCAACGGGTAATTCCAATCCTGACCGAGATCGTTCATTCGCGCGACCAGCAACCGATAGGCTGCGATCATCACCTTTGGATTGCTGGCCTTCATCGAAAGGATAATTTCGTGGTAGTTGTGCCGGCGGCAGATGTGCAAGAACTCCAACGCGCTCTCGACCATGCCGATGGGTGTGTCGCCGTAGCGGTTCACAATGCGGTCGGACAGCGAACCGTGGTTTGTGCCGATCCGCATTGCGCGGCCAAGTTCCTTGCACCGCAGGACCAGTGGTGTGAACGCATCCTCCAAACGCGTCAATTCTTCCTCGTATTGATTGTCCGTGTACTCGCGGACGGCAAACTTCTTGCGATCGGCGTAGTTGCCGGGATTGATTCGCACTTTCTCGCACCACAGCGCCGCCTCCATCGCCGCGGTGGGAATAAAATGGATGTCAGCGATAATTGGCGTATCGAACCCACGCCGGCGGAGTTCGGCAACAACGTTCCTTAGATTCTTCGCATCGTTTATGCTAGGCGCGGTCAGCCGAAGAATCTCACAACCCGCTTCGAGGATCGGGATCGCTTCACGGACGCACGCCTCGGTGTTCATCGTGTCGGAGGTCAACATCGTCTGGATGCGGATAGGATTGTCGCCGCCGACACCGACGTGGCCGACCTTCACCTCGCGGGTGGGGCGCCGCTGCCAGAAAAACGGATTTGCGCAATAATTCACGGCTGGGGCGCAGCGGCCGGTTCGGTGGTTTGTGTTTTCAGTTTGGCTGGGAAGAACCGCTGGAAATCGTGAAACGTTACGTACAACATGAAAGTGATGATCAATGCGGCAAATGCCGTCTGGGTGGCGTTTACCAGCCGGGCATTGAGTGGTTTGCGCCGCACCCACTCAATGAGTGCAAACAAGATGTGGCCGCCATCCAGAACCGGAACCGGGAGCAGGTTTAACACAGCTAGATTAACATTCAACACCACTGCCAGCCAAAGCCCAGACCGCACTCCGCCATAAGCGATCATCGCCCACAATCCGCCCACGATGCCTACCGGGCCACTGAGGTCGCCCAATCCCACCCCTGTCTCTTTGTAGTGGATAAGCGCTTTTGCGGTGTACCCCATCATCTGCAGTGATTCCCAAATCTGATCGAGCGGTGTCGGCCCGGGGCGAACGATTTCGTCGCCCAAACGCACGCCCATCTGCGCTCGCTTGGCTTTCTGTTCAAGAATCTGCGGGGTTACCTTTACGATCACGGGTTGGCCGTGCCGCAGCACTTTGACCTCCGTCAATTGATCCGCCCGGCTACCGATGATGCCGCGCAGTTGGTCGGCGCTCACGATAGGTACGCCATCCACAGCCAGGAATTTGTCTCCTGGCAGCAACCCGGCCTGTTCCGCCGGCGATCCCGGGATGATCCGTTGGGCAAACGGGCGGCTCTCGGGATAGAGGCTCACCATCTTCGCGCCGCCGTGTTCGTCAGCCTCGATTTCCAACTGGCACTGGTACGGTTTGCCTTCGCGTTCCAGCGTGATGGCGATATTGGGTTCATGGCTATTGACCACTTCACCCCGGATTTCCGTCCAACGCTTGACGGGGCGACCATTGATTGCCACCACCTTGTCGCCGGGTCGAATGCCGGCGTGTTCTTCTGGACTGTCGGGATCCACCCAGCCAACCACGGTGGAATTGCTCGGCATCGGCATCCCTACGCCCCAGACGATGAACGCAATCACGAACGCCAACACCATGTTCATCACGGGGCCAAAAAACGCTACCAGGGTCTTCGATTCCGGCGAAGCTGGGGGCAGTTCCTCTGGTTTGCTCTCGGTCTTGCCTTCGAGCGCCTCCATCGGCGCCATCTGCGGCAGCGCGACATAGCCGCCGAATGGGATCCACGAGATACGATATTCAATGCCATCCCGCTTCCATTGCCAGATCGCCGGGCCGAACCCCATGGAGAACCGTTCGATCTTCATTCCACGCCGTTTCGCCATGAGGAAATGGCCGAACTCGTGGATAAAGATCGTCAGCCCGAAGAAAAAAAACACCAGCAAGCCAGGATAGATGTAAATGCTGATGATTTCCGTCAAAATGTCAGGCAACACGCTCGGCTTCCTTTCTCGCCCATTGGTCGGCCTGCAATATAACATCCAGCGTCGGTTGCGCAACCCACGCATTTCCCGCTGTCACCGGCTTCCGTGCCTGCGATTCTTCGCCGACTCTGTGCGCCTGCATCACGCGCTCGACCGTGTCAAAAATCTGCGTGAACCCGATCTGTCCCCCAATGAAGCGCGTAACGGCGACTTCGTTCGCGGCATTGAAAACCGCTGGCATCGTCCCGCCGGCCCGCCCCGCTTCCCGCGCCAGTCGCAGCGATGGGAACCGTTCGTGGTCGGGATTCTCGAACGTCAGGGTGCCAATCCTGGCCAGATCGGTTGCCGGCATCGAATTTGGTAATCTTCGCGGGCCAACCAGCGCGTATTGGATCGGATACCGCATGTCGGGCACGCTCAGTTGCGCCAGAATCGAGCCGTCGCGGAACTCAACCATCGAATGAATGATGCTTTGTGGATGAACCAACACATCCACGCGGTCGATTTCCACGTTGAACAACCACTGCGCCTCAATCATTTCCAGGCCTTTGTTGAACAGCGTGGCCGAGTCAATGGTGATTTTCCGGCCCATATTCCAGCTCGGATGTTTCAACGCCTGCGCCACTGTGATTTTTTCGAATTCCTCGCGTGGCGTTTGACGAAACGGCCCGCCTGAAGCCGTCAGGAGCAGTCGCTTCACATCCGCCGGATCGCGTCCTTCCAGACATTGGAAGATTGCGCTGTGCTCGCTGTCCACTGGCAACACCTTTACACCATGCTTGCGCGCCTCGCTCATCACCAATCCACCAGCCATCACGAGGATTTCCTTCGAAGCAACCGCGAGATCTTTTCCTGCACGGATGGCCGCCAGCGCCGGTTCCAGTCCCGCAGTGCCGACGATTCCGACCAGGACAATGTCCGCCTCCGGCATCGTGGCCAGCTCGACCAATCCACGCTCCCCGGCCAGGACCTTGGTGGCGCGAGTGCTTGCTGCTCCATTAAGCCGCTGCTTCAGTTCATCCGCCTTGTCGTGATGGGTCATGCAGACGGTCTTTGGCTTGAACTGGCGGATGGCTTTCTCCATGCCGTCCACGTTCGCCCTCGACGCCATGCCGACAATACGGATCTGTTCCGGCAAATCCGCAGCCACTTTCTGCGTGCTGACTCCGATCGATCCCGTGCAGCCGAGCAGTACAACGTTCTTTGGTTTCATGTGAACGCGTGCAGCATACTTGGCTCAATCCGCCACCTCAAGCGTTTCGTTCGGAGAAGTGACAGCCATAGCCATGGGAGTCCGCCGCTTCGAGCTTGTCGAGGAATCTCTGAAGTCATAAACTGCCGCCCGGAAACAGAGGGGAAGAACATAGGCGACAGGCTGACAGAACATCTGTCGTAAGGTTCTTATGCGGATCAATCTAAACCACATTTAGGAGAAAAATGAGGATACAGGCACTCTCAGCGGTGGTTGTTCGTGTCATCGGTTGGTTGGTCATTCTTTCAGGTGTCAAATCGTTTCTGTCTGTGGCGTTGCTCTCCATGATGTATGCTTTCATGATGGCGACCACCGACTCGCACCAAATTGTGACCAGAGGACACATTTCCACAGCCATAGCTGTGGTAAGCGGTCTTATTGAGCTAGGTGTCGGCTACGTGCTCATCCGAAAGAGCGAGTCTCTGGGGCGGCTGCTCTGTAGAGGCATCGATGAGGACTCCTGACCATCTAGAGGCAGCGGTGCTTCGCGTCGTGCCTCAGCTTGATCACTCGTCGGCGGGCAGTCTGATTTGATTGCACTTTCACCGCATAACCAACCGCATGTACACGTACAGCAGCGGCGCGGTGAACAACAAGCTGTCAATCAGGTCCAGCGCGCCGCCATGACCCGGCAGCCATGTGCTGGAATCCTTCACGTCCGCCTCGCGCTTGATGAGCGATTCGGCCAAGTCTCCGACGACCGCTGCCGAGCCCAGCAATAATCCGAGCACGACCGCATGGGTGACATCCAAACCCTCGGGAACGAGTTTGTCGCGCAGAAGGTGCATGCAAATCAGACTGCTTCCCACCGCAAACGCAATGCCGCCCGCTGTTCCCTCCCAGCTTTTTTTCGGACTGATCCGCGGGGTCATCTTGTGGCGACCAAACATCGTGCCGATCAAGTAGGCGCCGATATCGGTGAACTTCGTTACCACCACCAGATACATCACCCAAAACCGGCCGTTTGGCGTGGCGAAATTGATGCGAGTTGCGAAATTGCACAGCCATGCGACGTACACGAGGCCGAAAAACGTTACGGCCATGGTCTCGATGCCTTGCGAGTCCGTTTTCTGCGGGAACTGACGCACGAACGCCCCGAATGCAAAGGCCACAAGGATGACAATATCGAAGTCATACGACAGCGCAGGGAAGTCCGACCGCGACTGATACTGTTGCAGGCCAAACACGAACCAGCTTCCCGAGATCAACGCGACCGCGCTGATCACTCCCCAAACCTTGAACGTCCGCAGTCCTTTGACCTCGCAGATCGTATAGAACTCCCACAACGCGCGCGCAATCACGACGTTCATGAACACGTACAACCCGGTCGGTGGCAGCCAGAAGATTACCGCAAGCATGGCCGCCCACAGCACCGTGGAACTGATCAGCCGCCAGCGGAATCCAGACCGCGCTTCTGGCAGCAGGTGCATATCGGCGGGTTGAGGTGTTCCGTTCATTTGTGCCTCGTGCTATGCACGCGACCGAACCGGCGGTTCCGCTTGCCGTAGTCTTCCAAGGCCTTAAGGAATTCCGCCTTGCGGAAATCGGGCCAAAGAGTATCCGTCACATAGATCTCCGCGTACGAAATCTGCCATAGCAGAAAATTGCTCACACGGAGTTCACCGCTTGTGCGAATCAACAGATCCGGGTCCATCATTTTCGCAGTGTACAAATGATCGCTGATACATTTCTCATCAATGTCGGCAATGTCGATTTGGCCTGCCTTGATCTCGCGCGCGATCTCGCGCACCGCATCCACAATCTCCGCTCGCCCGCCGTAGCTCAAAGCCAGCACAAGCGTCAGCCCCGTGTTGTTTCGCAGCGCGGCGATCGCCTTGTCCAACTGTCGCCGCGCACCGGCAGTCAATTCGTGCAGCCGTCCAATGGCCACAAGTCGCACATTGTTCCTGTCCAGTTCCGCAATCTCCTTTTGCAGGTAAAACCCCAACAACCGCATCAGCGCGTCGACCTCGATCCTTGGCCGCAACCAGTTCTCGCTGGAGAATGCATACAACGTCAGATACTCGATGCCGAGTTTGCTCGACACCTGCACGATCTCGCGCACGCTTGCCATGCCGGCGCGATGCCCCCCGATCCGCGGTAACCCACGTTGCCGCGCCCATCGTCCATTGCCATCCATGATGATCGCCACGTGACGCGGAATGTTTTTCGCGATATGTGTCATTGATTGTCAATTGTAGCCGCAAATCCCGTTCGCGGCTACAAAACCCTGCAAAAAATCATCTCCTACACTCGGCGCCGGCTGACATGATGTTGCGCATCATGCCTTGAGCGTCTTCCATAAAAATCGTTGTTACCGTGCCGGAGGCTGACGATACCTGACGCATCCGTGACTGGCAAGAAACAAGACCGGCCTTGTAACGGTCTGCATTTCCGCCGTATGTTGATGATGTGCAAACCGTCAGAAGGGGAGAATTGGTATGAGAATCAGCGTTTTCGGGTTGGGGATCATTGGCAGCATCTGGGCTGACAATCTGCATCGGGACGGATACGAAGTGCGAGGCTGGAATCGCACACCAAAACGTCTTCCGTTTTTTACGTCGGACGCCCGTGCGGCAGCCAAGGATGCGGAGATTATCATCGTTGTGGTGGCTGATCCGCCAGCGGTCCAAGACGTTCTCGACAAGATTCTGCCGGTACTGCACTCGGGTCAGACAATCGTTCAATCAAGCACGATCTCGCCAAAAACGACGCTGGATTTTGCGCGGCGGGTGCAAAAGACCGGCGCGTCGTTCCTGGAAGCGCCGTTCATGGGCAGCAAGCCCGCCGCCGAACAACGCAAGATGGTGTTTTACATCGGAGACGACGACAACGTGTTGGCGAAAGTCCGTCCCGTCCTTGAACGGCTGTCGAGTTCGATCCTGCAGATTGGGCGCATTGGTAGCGCGTCCGCGCTCAAACTGGCCATGAACCTCAATATTGCACTGGTTATGCAAGCCCTTTCCGAAAGTCTTACGTTTGCCCGTGCAGCAGGCATCTCGGACGACACCTATTTCTCTGCGCTGAAACTTAACGTTGGGAATTCCGGTATCGCAGCGTTGAAAGAGCCGAAACTCCGGAGCCGGGATTTCTCACCGCAGTTCTCGCTCAAACACATGGCCAAGGACCTGCGGCTGGCGCTGGAGACGGCGCGCGACATGAAGCTTCCACAAGCGCAAAACCTGATGCGTATTCATGAAGAAGGCATCCGATGCGGCTGGGGCGAAGAGGATTTTACAGTCCTGATGCGCCTTTTGAAGCAGACGGAAACAAAATGATGGCCTCACCGATTGAAAAGACGCTCGGTGCCGTGCGCTTGGGCGCATAATAAGCCATCACTTCGCGCTGCCGGACTTGCCTAACTTGGCCTTGTAGTGCAGGGTCTTATTATCGCTGTAGAAGACATCATTGCTAATAGCCAGAGTCACCGGCAGAGTCACGTTTGTAACAATCGTTGCATTCGTCAACCCGTATGCGCCCCACGGTGTTGCCCACGAGCCCTTCTTTAGCGAGGCAGTGAACGTCCAAGGCCCGGTTCTCTTCTTGTACGACAGCTTGCAAGTTGCGTTGGTGCCAACTCCGCGTCCTTTTCCTTTCGCGTCCAAGTTAAACGACACGTCCACTCCGCCGATGTCCAGCGAAACGGGCAAGTTAGTCAGGTTGTAACTCGCATCGTGGTTGAACGTTGCTGTCACGGCGCAACTGTCATTCGTTTTGGCGGGATTGAAGTTAACCTTGGCGGTTTCCTTGGTGATCGTCAGCGTGCCCCAAGGCACGCCCTGACGAATGGTGTGGTTGAGCGTGTCTGCCACATAGAGATTGCCATTGGCGTCTGCCGCAACTCCCTCGGGGTAGTAAAACCGCGCGTCGCTGTTTGTGCCATCCGCGATGCCATGGTGTCCGGCCAGCCCGCCAATGGTGATTGTTACCCAGTTTGCTCCCACCGGCGTAACCTTCCGAATGGCGTTGTTGGCTGCGTCCGCCACATAGAGATTGCCACTACTATCCACAGCAACGCGAGCGGGGTAGTTAAACCGCGCGGTGCTATTTGTGCCATCGGTGCTGCCGGTGGCACCGGCCAGTCCGGCAATTGTGGTTGTCACCCAGTTCGTTCCCACCGGCGCGATCTTCCGAATGGTGTGGTTGTGCTCGTCTGCCACATAGAGATTGCCAACACCGTCCACCGCAACATCCTCGGGAAAGTTAAATCGCGCGGCGCTGTTTGTACCATCGGCGCTGCCCGAGTTTGTGACCGTTCCGGCGATGGTGGTTGTCACCCAGTTGGTCGTCCCCACCGGAGCGATCTTCCGAATGGTATGGCTACTGTAGTCTGCCACATAGAGATTGCCATTGGCGTCTACTGCAATGCCCTCGGGATCTAAAAACCGCGCGGCGCTGTTGGTGCCATCGGCACTGCCATGGTTCCCAGCCAGCCCGGCGATAGTGGTTGTCACCCAATCCGCCCCCACCGGCGTGATCTTCCGAATGGTGTAGTTGTACGAGTCTGCCACATAGACATTGCCATTGGTATCCACAGCAACGCCCTGTGGCTGGTAAAACCGTGCGTGTTTGTGCCATCGGCAATGCCGCTGTTCGTGACTGTCCCGGCGATGGTGGTCCAATCGTATACCTGCGCCGAGGCTGAGATTAGTGACACTGTCAGAATGCCCGCCGCTAAAAGAAACGGTCTTGTCCTCATAGATTTGCCTCCCCCGAACAGTGTACAGTTTGCCTGAAAGGTATTGTCCTTGTCAAGCACTGTGGTTTGGTTCGCCGTATCGAACAAATGGAGGTTGATTGAGTGGGGTTGTTGGCGTATAAGCTTCGGACTATATGAGGCATACACTTTCCGTACTCGTAGAGAACAAGTTCGGCGTGCTGGCGCGCATCGCGGGCCTGTTCAGCGGACGCGGGTTCAACATCGACACGCTGAATGTCGCGCCGACACAAGACCCAACCACATCGCGCATGACAATCGTCGTCAAAGGCGACGACGCCATGCTCGAACAGATCACCAAACAACTCAACAAGCTCATTGACGTCATTAAGGTCCAGGATTTCCGCGAGGGCGAGTGCGTTGACCGTGAACTGGCGCTGGTCAAGGTTAAAGCCGACACGAAGGCGCGCTCGGAGATCATGCAGATATGCGACATTTTTCGCGCCAAGATTGTTGACGTGCAGCACAAGACTGTCACCGTCGAAATGACGGGTGACGAAGGCAAGGTCGCCGCATTTATGGATTTGATGGAGCCGTTCGGCGTTCGCGACCTCACCCGCACGGGCAAAGTGGCGATGCCTCGGAAGTGACAGGGCGTTGCCATCCTGAGCGTAGCGAAGGATCTCGGCCCAAACATAAGGAGAACACAACATGGCTATTATTGATTTTGGCGGTGTCAAAGAGAGGGTTGTCACTCGCAAGGAATTCCCACTGGCGAAAGCCCGGAAGGTCCTGAAGAACGAAGTGATTGCCGTTATCGGCTACGGCGTCCAAGGCCCAGCCCAGTCCCTAAATATGAAGGACAACGGCTTAAACGTCATCATCGGGCAGGCGCCGGAGTTCAAGCGCGACTGGGACCGCGCGGTCAAGGACGGTTGGGTGCCCGGCAAGACCCTGTTCGACATCAAAACCGCCGTGAAGAAAGGTACGATCATACAGATGCTAGTGTCCGATGCCGCTCAGCGCGTCATCTGGCCGATGGTCAAGAAACACCTGAAAAAAGGTGATGCGCTGTATTTCTCGCACGGGTTCTCCATCGTGTACAAGAAACAGACCGGAGTCATTCCGCCGAAGAATGTGGATGTAATCATGGTAGCCCCGAAAGGGTCGGGCACGTCGGTCCGCCGTAATTTCCTTTCCGGCGCCGGCATCAATTCCAGCTACGCGGTCGGTCAGGATTATACCGGCCGCGCCAAGGAACGGTGTTTGGCTGTCGGCATTGGCATCGGCTCGGGTTATCTGTTTCCCACCACGTTCCAAGGGGAAGTCTACAGCGATCTGACCGGCGAACGCGGCGTGCTGATGGGGTGTCTGGCTGGCGTGATGGAAGCGCAGTACGACACGCTCCGCAAGTACGGTCACACGCCGAGTGAAGCGTTCAATGAAACGGTCGAGGAACTGACCCAGAGCCTGATACGGCTCGTGGACGAGAACGGTATGGACTGGATGTACTCAAACTGCTCCGCCACGGCGCAACGCGGGGCGCTCGACTGGAAACCGCGGTTCCGCAAGGCCGTGCTGCCGTTGTTCGACCGGCTTTACAAATCCGTGAAGGCGGGCAAGGAAACCGCCCGCGTCATCTCCGCTTGCAGTGGCAGGGATTACCAGAAACGCCTGGGCAAGGAACTCGGCGTCATTCACGACTCCGAAATGTGGCGTGCTGGTGCCGCCGTCCGCTCGCTCCGTCCAAAAGAAAAAGCCAGGGCCATCACCAAAGGCACCAAAGGCATCGGCGGCCGGAAAGCCTAGCCGCTTCGGGAAAAGGCGGCCTGACAGGAAAGCCACTTTTGGCAACTACGAACTTCTGCGTCAGTACGCAATCACTGAGAACACACTACAATCTTTGAGCTGATCGCGGCCTCTCAGGAACGACAGTTCGATAAGGAAGTCTACTTCGACGACTTTCCCACCGAGTTGTCTGACAAGTTGGCACGCGGCCATCGCCGTGCCACCCGTGGCAAGCAGGTCGTCCACGATGATGATGTTGTCGCCCTTCTTGATGGCGTCCACGTGGATCTCGCTGGTTTCGCTGCCGTATTCCAGGGTATAGCTGGTGACGATGGTCTTCCACGGCAGTTTGCCTTTCTTGCGGATAGGAATCATGCCGACGCCTAGTTTGTAGGCTACCGCGCCTGCGAGTATGAACCCGCGCGCGTCGATGCCCACGACTGCATCGATCTTTTTATCTTTATGTCGGTCGGCGATGGCGTCCACGGCCCGGTGGAAGAGTTTACCGTCCTGCAAAATCGGCGTGATGTCCTTGTACAGGATGCCCTTGATGGGGAAATCGGGCACGTCGCGTACGGCAGATTTCAGTTGCTCGTGCATTGGATATTCCTTGTACCGCGAACCTGCGCCGAAGGAAAGACCGAATCTCAGTTCTTGCCGCCGGAGCTGGGTCGGTCGCGCTTCTCGAGTATGCGGCGGAGCCTGGCCAGCGCGATGTTCTGAAGCTGTCGAATACGCTCGCGAGTCACATTAAATCTGCTGCCCACATCCTCCAGCGTCTGTGGTTTGTTGCCGTCCAGACCGAACCGCAGGGTGAGAATCCCCGCCTCGCGCGGCTCCAGGTCTTTGATGACCTCACGGACTTCGTCCCGCATCATCTTTTCGCGGAGCACTTCGAACGGCGTAGCCGCGTTATCGTCGCTGATGACCTCGCTGAATTCGGTACTGTCGTCCTCGTTTATCGGCGCGTCGAGGCTGGCGGGGCGAATACTAATTGTGCGAAACTGAGCGACCTTGGCTCGCGGCATGTTCAGCACGTCCGCAAGTTCCTGGTCCGTCGGCTCGCGACCGAGTTTCTCACCGAGCTTTAGACCAACGCGCCTCATCTTACCGATTTTATCGACGAGATGCACCGGCAACCGAATGGTTTTGGATTGGTTTGCCAAAGCGCGTTTGATGGATTGTTTGATCCACCAAGCGGCGTAGGTAGAAAGTTTGGCGCCCTTCTTCGGGTCAAACCGTTCGACCGCTTTCATCAAGCCCATGTTGCCTTCATTGATCAGGTCGAGCAATGGCAGGCCGAAGTTCGAGTAATCGTGTGCGATCTTGACGACAAGACGCAGGTTGGCCTTGATCATAAGGGCGCGCGCCTCCTTGTCGCCTCTCTTGATGCGCGCCGCCAGTTTGATCTCATCCTTCGGGGTCAACAACTTGGTCCGTCCGATCTCCCGCAGGTAGATCTTGATTCCGTTGTCGCCTTCTCTGGCGTGGCCGTATTCGCGTTGGGATGCCATAGCATCAACCCTGAACGATTCGCCATTCTCCGTTGGCGCGAGCGAGGGTAATCAGCACGTTGTGTTGGCGCAAGAAAATTTCTCTTGCGGCATGATGTCCGACGAGCCGCGCTCTACTTCAGCAAACAAACCGGGGGTGAGAGGAGCCCGCCTCCCGCCCGGGCGCCAAACTGCAATACCTGTCAATCCTTCAGCGCTGCTTGCGCGGCGGCCAGGCGCGCGATTGGCACGCGGTATGGCGAACAGCTCACGTAATTAAGGCCAATGCGATGGCAGAATTCCACCGAGGCGGGATCGCCGCCTTGTTCGCCGCAGATGCCGATCTTGAGGTTCTTGCGGGTCTGACGTCCTTTCTTGACGGACATCTCTATCAACTGGCCTACGCCATCTTGATCGATGGTTTGGAATGGATCGGCCGCAAGAATCTTCTTCTTGAGGTAGTCTTCCATAAATCCGCCGATATCGTCGCGGCTGAACCCGAACCCCATCTGGGTCAGGTCGTTCGTGCCGAACGAGAAAAACTCGGCTTCTTTTGCCATGCGGTCGGCCAGCAACGCCGCCCGGGGAATCTCGATCATGGTGCCGTAAGGCGCCGCGAGGTTCTTGACGCCAGTGCGTTGCCTGACTTCAGCGAGCACTTTATCGAACAGCACCTTTTGATCTTTCAACTCGGCCACTTCGCAGGTGACAGGGATCATGACTTCGGGCTTGGGGTTCTTGCCGGCCTTGATCAATTCCGCTGCCGCCTCGAATATGGCGCGCAGTTGCATCTCGGTAATCTCCGGATAGGTGATGCCGAGGCGGACACCGCGGTGGCCCATCATCGGATTGGATTCGTGGAGCGAGTCGCCGCGTTTCTGGACTTCTTCTGGCGAGATGCCGAGGCTGGCGGCCAACTCGCGCTGTTTCTCCGCGCTCTTGGGCACGAATTCATGCAGCGGCGGATCAAGCAGACGGATTGTGACAGGCAATCCGTCCATCGCTTCCAACGTGCCTTTGATCGAGGCCTTGACGAACGGGAACAGTTCATCGACCGCTTTCTTGCGTTCGTCGATAGTTTTGCTGAGGATCATCTTGCGTAGGACGAACAACGGTTTGTCGCTGCCCTCGCCGTAAAACATATGCTCTGTGCGGAACAAGCCGATGCCTTCCGCGCCGAACGCGCGCGCGATCTTCGCGTCTTCTGGCGTATCGGCGTTCGTGCGCACGCCCAGCTTCCGGTACTCGTCCACCATCTTCATGAACTTCTGGAAGCGCGGGTTCTCTGCGGCGGAAATCATCGGCATTTTACCGGCGTAAACGCTACCCTTCGTGCCGTTCAGCGAAACGAAGTCGCCTTCCTTGAATGCCTTGCCATCCACGGTCATGCGCTTTGCCGTGGCGTCCGCGTGCACAGCGCTGGCGCCGACGATGCAGCATTTGCCCCAACCGCGGGCGACGAGCGCTGCGTGACTGGTCATGCCGCCGCGAGCGGTAAGAATGCCTTCCGCCGCGCGCATGCCTTCAACGTCCTCGGGGTTGGTCTCTTCGCGGACGAGGATGACAGCCTTGCCCTTTTTGTTCCACTCGACGGCATCGTTGGCTGTGAACACGATCTGGCCGCAGGCGCCACCGGGGCCGGCTGGCAGGCCTTTCGCGATCACCCTGGCGGACTTCTCCGCGTCGGGATCGATTATGGGGTGTAACAATTCATCGAGTTGCGCTGGCGTTAGGCGCGTGACGGCCTCTTTCGCGCCGATCAGCTTTTCGGCCAGCATATCCATCGCCATGTTAAGCGCGGCTGTGCCGGTGCGCTTGCCGACCCGGCACTGGAGCATGAACAGTTTGCCATCCTGGATGGTGAACTCGACGTCCTGCATGTCGTGGTAATGCCGTTCCAGCGTCTTCTGTATCTTGTCGAGCTGCTTGTACACTGTGGGCATGGTGTGCTCCAACGACGGCAGATGCGCGTTGTGCTCGCTCTTGGTAGATTCGTTGAGCGGATTTGGCGTGCGGATGCCGGCGACGACGTCTTCCCCCTGTGCGTTTGGCAACCATTCGCCGTAAAACTTGTTCTCGCCGGTGGCCGGGTTGCGCGTGAACGCAACGCCGGTCGCGGAGGTGTCGCCCATGTTGCCGAACACCATTGTCTGGACGGTAACTGCTGTGCCCCAATTATCGGGGATGCCTTCGATGCGCCGGTAGGAAATTGCGCGTTTGCCATTCCAACTCTTAAACACAGCGCCGATGCCGCCCCAAAGCTGCTGCATCGGGTCATCGGGAAACTCGGAGCCGAGCACCTGTCT